>JAGGZT010000050.1 GCA_021161905.1 Acidobacteriota bacterium
ACCGCCCCTAAGGTGTTCACCCCGTAGAGCACCCCCACCCGAAAACCAAGATGGGACCCTCGCCTAACAAGATGACGGGAAAGGAGAGGAAGGGTACCTCCCATCAGGATGGTCGGAGGAAGAAGGATGAGAGCACAAAGAAGAAATCGGGAAAGACCAAAGATAACCCCACTTCCGTTGAATAGACGATAGAACGGTATGTAAAGCGAGGCCGCTCCCTTGAAGAGGAAGGGTGAGAAAAGGGCAAAAAGCCCAATCAGCCCTTCGAGAAGGGCATATAGCCTGAGAGGATTTCTCACTTTATCAGCGATCCGCCCGAAGAGGAAACTCCCCAAAGCAAGCCCTCCCATAAACACGGAAAGAAGGGTGCTCGTGGCATAAACGGTGTTCCCGAAGACGAGAACCAGGTATTTAAGCCAAACCATCTGGTATAAAAGGGCGGTAAAACCGGAAAGAAAGAATAGCCCTAACACAGCCGAAAGCGATTCCCCTCTTCTTACCATCTTTCTCCCTTAGATTATCTTTCAGAACTTACTCTATACGCCTTAAAAAGGAAAAAACTATCGCTCTTTTTTAAAGAGCGTCTTTGGTTGCGCCAGAAGTTCCCTGAGGTAGGGGGAACTATCCCTCAAGCTTTCGTATTTCCTGGCTATCTCCTCCGCTTTTTTCATCTCCTTTTTCCCTTCTTCCACCCTTCCCAATAAGAGGTAGAGCTTGCCCAAATCATAATGGCCAGCGATATAGTTTGGCTCAAGCGATATCGCTTTCTTAAGCGTATCTTCCGCAAGGGAGTATTTCCTCAAATCTATATAGAGATAAGCCAGACCCCGGAGGAGAAAGACATCATAAGGACGAAGCGATAACGCCCGTTTATATTCAGCTTCAAGTAGCCGGTATGCCTCCTCAGTGGTGAACCCCTTCTCAAGTAGGGCGAGATAGCAGTTTATCCTTCCGATAATAAAGCGCGGATCAGCAGGAGAGAGCCTTTCCGCCTGGTTGTAGGAAAGAAGGGCGTAGTAAAATGCCTCAATACTACCCCGTTTTCTGAAGTAACTGAGGTAGAGGTCGGCAAGAGCAGCACGATAATGGGGTTGGATGGGGATGATTCTTACCGCTTGCCTCAACAACGCGCTTCCGGAAACGATCTCCCCTTTCTCAACCTTAAGGAGCCCCTCCCGATAATATCGTTCGCCGACGAAGGGGAGTAGCGAACCCAAGACAAAGAGAGGTAGATAGAAGATCACTCCATATAAGAGGAGTATCTTCCCGTTAGAGAGGCGAAGGTTAAGGTTTCTTCCCCCTTTTGTCTGGGAGGCGAGGATAGCGATGAGGATGAAGGTTAAGTAAAGGACGCCTCGCGAGCGGAAGATGCTCGAAAAGAACGCCTGGAATAACACTGCAGAAAGGGAGAGAATAGGAGCAAAGGTGTAAGGAGGGGTATCGTTCTTTCTCACGAATCCCTTGACCTCGCGGAAAAGGAGGAATAAAGCGACTATGAGAAGCGCTCCTCCTATTGCCCCTGTTTCTACAGTAAATTCGAGAAAGCTGTTATGTGCCTGGCGTGGTATCTTGGCGTACCTCCCTATCGCCTCGGCTACAGGGAAGTTGTAAGGCTCGGCAGCGATCTTGAAATTGCCCAGACCGACCCCAAGTAAAGGATGATCGAAGAACATCCTTAAAGACATCCGCCAGATATCGATTCGGGTGAAGGCGTAGATATCGTATCGTTTAATTAGGTGATCTCTCAAGGGATTGGGGATTAGGACCACCGCCAATAGGATGAGGAAAAGGGCGATGAGAGTGCGTTTTTTCCCCTTAAGAAATGCGATAAGGGCAAGGATGAAGAGGAAGCTAAGGAATCCTCCTCGCGATTTGGTAAGTAGAAGAATGAAGAAAAGAAATCCTCCGATACCCCCGAGGAGGACATTGGTTCTCTTCCCCTTCTTTCCTGAAAATAAAAGGGCGATAACTACCCCCAGAGATATGTTAATGAGTGATGCTAAGTGGTTGGGGTTGATGAAGCTTCCTGATGCCCTATCGAGGTTAAGTACGAAATACTGTCTTAAGGCGATTACCCCTTCGATGAGAGAGACGATCAGGATTAGGAGGAAGATAATGGATATTGAGCCCTTCTCCCCGGAGAGGAATCTTCTCACTGCCAGGTAGAGGATAAAGCCGAAGAGGAGATCGAGAGAGGAGAGAAGGGTGGCGTAAGGATAAGAAGAGTAGAAATAACCCGAGAAGCAAAAAGCGATGAGGACTAAGAAGAGAGTTTCAAATAAGTGAAATTCCGCTTCCCCTTTTTTCCGGAACATAACGAGAGAAAAGAGAGAAAGGGCGATGATCATAGATTGCACGATGAGGATGGTATTGTTTTCACTCGTCCCACCGCCAAAGGGTAGAGTGAAGATAAGAGAGGAGAGGATGATAAAGGGGAATAGGTGATTTGTTGATCTTAGTATCCTAACCATTTCCCTCCTCAAGGCTGTTTCTTTATCTCCTCTTCCAATCTCTTTTTTACCTCATCCCGCCACTCACGATAAACCTTCTTGGTGGGATATAGCCTTCGTGCTTCTTCTGCCTGATAATAGGCATTGATCAGTTCTCCCCTAATGTAGTAGAGCTTGCTCAGTTGGTAGTGGAGGTAGGGGATAAAATAGTTCAGCTCTATCCCTTTCTTATAGAGGGAGATTGCCTGCTCGATGTCGGACATACTTGGTTTTTTCCCGCCTTCCGCCAGGATGATCTCCGCCTCAAGCAAGGGGTGGTTACTGTTTTCTGGATCGAGGCGGGAGGCGAATCGTATCTGAGAAAGAGCTTTTTCGTATTCTCCGTTCTCGAAACTCCTTTTCGCCTCTGAGGCGACGATTTCTCCCAAGAAGGGGATGAAGAAAAGGATTATGAGGAGGAATGCAGAGGCTAACAACGCAGTTATTATTATCCCCTTCTTTCTCGGGGAAAGCCTCGGAAGGGGGATGTTTTTCTTCGAAGGGAGACCGCTTTCCCCAATAAATAGGGAGAAGATCAGCGCTCCTAAAAGTCCCAGGCTGGGGAAGTAGTAGTTGATGTCGATCAGGTTATGGAGAAACAGGATGAAACAGGAAGTGGCGAGGGCGATGGGGAAGCCAGTTTCAAAGGAGGTTAGGTTTTTCCTCTTTCTTTTGCGGAGTCTGATTATCGCCCTTAAAAAGAGTAGCACGATAAAGAGGGTGGGGAGGAGACCTCCAATTGGGCCCATTTCCGCTCCCCACTGGATCAGGGTGTTGTGGGCGAATTGGGTCTCGCCCCATTCTTTTCTCTTATATTGCGGATAGACAGTGCCGTAATTGCCTAAGCCCACCCCTACTATTGGATGGTCGGCGATTATTCTTCCTCCTATTGCCCAGTTGTCGAGACGGAGGGCGATGGGGTTCTCTGGAGTGGATATTTTCCAGATAGGCGCTCCCCTCTTCTTGCTTATCGGTATGAGAAGGAGGGTCAACAAAAGGGCTATGCCGATGGCGATCAGGATGTTTTTCCCCTTTTTTACTAAGAAAAGCAAAGCCAAGGTGGTTCCTCCAACCAGGACGAAAGGACCGCCGAAGGAGCCGGCGAGCACCATCACTAAGATAAGCCCAGCGAGGAGGCTGGATGAGAGAAGTAAATGTTTTCTGTCTCTCAGGCTTATCGCGAAATAGAGGAGGGAAAATGGAGAAACGATGGCAAGGAAACCGGATAGGGTGGTAGGGAGAGCAAAGGTGGCGAATACCCTTTTCTGAGAAAGCCTTTTTAATATCTCCTCCTTGACCTCTGGTGGGAGTTTCATCTTTTCCAATATCTCGGGTATAAGGGGAAGGCTAACTGTGTATTGATAGAGGGCGTAGGTCACCACGATGCCAGTAGCAATGAGTATGGCGAACAGGAAAATCTCCTTTTGTCTCTTATTGGACTTCAAATTGGTGATGAGGAAGAAGATGAGGAAGTAGGTGAGGCTGAGGAAAAGATAATCCCTCGTTTTGGCGAAATAAACGCTTTCTTTTGAAGAAACGGCAATAAATAGGAAGGTGAGGAGAAGTATAAAAGAATGAGGAAGGAAAAGACATTCCCTTTTTTCGCTTATTATCCTCACGCCCTTTATGACGGTGATGATGATGATGATGAGAGTAGCGATTATGAGGTTGGTTTTATAGATCTCTCCAGGCAGAATCAGGTTTAAGAGAATGACAGCGAGGATGAGATAAAAGATGAATTTATCCTCCATTTTCCTTCCTAATGATAGCAATAAAAGGGCAAAAAAAAACAGCCCCTTTACGCTCTTAAAGGGGCTGTTTTGGCTTCAAGATCAGGTCTGGACGCCCTGCGGATATACGGTGAACTGCCCATCGAAGAAGATGATGTCATCGTCGAAGCTGGTGGTGGTGTGGGGAGTAGCAGTCCAGGTTGGGGTGCTGCCATCACGACCACCAGAACCCAGGGAGTAATCCTGCTGGGAAGAGGTAGCGACATAGTGAAGAGCATTGCCCCAGCCGTCGAGGGTGGGGACCCTTCTCATATAGGTCGGCTGGAGATAGAGCAGATTGGCATCACCTGTCTGGGGATACTTGTTGTAGTCGATCTGATAGGTCTCAAGCGCAGTTCCTATCGATCTCATATCAGCCATCGTTCTCTTCTGTTTCGACCTCTGAATAGCACTCAGAAGGGACGGAACTGCAATTACCGCGATGATCCCGATAATCGCCACCACGATCAAGAGCTCAATCAGGGTAAAACCTTTTGAATTCTTTCTCGCTAATTTGATTAACACCTTCTCTCACCTCCCTTTTTAAGGGTTAAAACCTTCCACCCTTTATTCTTAAGCAAGCTTTATGCCATTATTAAAAACCACCTCATTTATAAGATACATCTTAAATTTAATGAAAACAAGAGCTTTTTGGAAGATCCCTCCTCCCCTTAATGAGAAAGAGGCTAAAAGTGACGAAATTTGTCACTTATCAGTTGACGAAATCTGTCAACAACGCCTATCTTTTTCCTCTCCCTACCCTTTACAAGGAGGGTTATTACAATTCCCAATGCAATGAAGGAGATAATCGCCCCATAAAGGAAGTTGAGAGGACGATAGCGAAGAAAAACCTTGTGTTTTCCCGGAGGGAGGAGAACGCCCTGAAAGAGGTAGTTTACCCTTATTAGTTTTGACTCCTTTCCATCCACCAATACCTCCCAGCCGGGGTAGTAGGTTTCGTTCACCACGAGCAGCCTTTTTCCCGGAGCGTTGGTTTTTATAATTATTCTTCCCGGTTGATAGCTTACGAGAATCGCTTCCCCTCCTTTTTCTTCTCTAAGTAAGTCCATCTTCTCCTCAGCTGGAACTACCGCCGCTTCACCCTTTGCCACCTCGGGTGAGAGGAGCAGGGAAAGTTCCTCTTCTTTTGATCTCGCTTTAATCAGTTTTTCCACTAAATAACAGCGGGGGAGAACGGAGTTATTGATATATATCTTGAGACTTATGTTCGCTCGGGGATAGTATTCGGATAGAAGCTTAAGGGAGGGGGAGTTTAAATGTTTGAAAGTTAGCAGGTAGCGCACATTGGTGAGGGAGAGAAGCTTTACCCGGTCGCTTTCGGGGAGGGAGTCGAAGAAGTTGAGGAGGTCAATATATCTGCTGAGGTTCGATTTGTCTATCTTGGTGTCGAAGGCGTAGGCAAGGTGGTGAGTAACCCCGGTTGCCGGACGGAGGACATCCCGTTCCCATACGAAACCCCACTCGAGAGAAGGACTGGGTAGGGCAAGCCCTATATGGGGTGGTCTCTTATCCCGGAAGATGCGGAAGGGTTTTTTATTATTCTCCCGTTCTATTAGGGTGACCGCCCGGGGCTTATAGGTGAAGAATTCAGGGGCTATGGTGGGGTTTATCCCGCAGTTGGCGGAGAAGAGATCCACTATCACCAAGCCGGTAGCCAAGCCGAAGGTGAGGAGTGAAGGGAATTTCTTCTTCTCCGAGAGGTAGATGATCCCGAACCCAGCGCTGGCTATGATTATCGCTCGGGATAAGCCCCTCATCACTATTTTGAAAGCGAGTTTAGAAAAGAAAGGAGCGCTTCCCCTTGGAATGTAGATCCGGCTAATGAGGGTTTCGATTAGCCCAGGTTTTATCTTTCCGATGATATAAATTGTTCCCAAGCCGAAAATCACGATGGCAAGAATGAGGAGGCAGAGATTTAGTATTCTTTTTTCCGTTTCCCTCTTCCTGAAGAGAAGCACCTCAAGCCCTATCCCAGAGAGAAGGGCAAGGGAGAGGATGGTGAGGTAAAACGATTTTCCGGGGTAGCGGAGGCTCTTTAGAAGAGGAAGGTGGGGATAGATCTTTTCAGCATAAGGGATATATCTTCCCAAGGAGAGAAGGAAACCGAGGGCTCCCAGCCCAGTGAAGAATAATGCCTTTCTCCTTCCTCGGAGGATGGCGATGATGGCTAAGGCGAGAGGGAAAGCACCGATATAGATACCCAAGATTAGGGGATAACCCCGATCGAAGAAAACCCTACCCCAGAATTCGGTGAAGTAGCGGTTGGTAGGACTTCCGAAGAAATTTGGTACCAGGAGTTCGATCAATCTCTTTGGGTTGAAGGAGAAACGGAACAGTTCCGAGTTTGGCAACCTAGCCCAGCGCATTGAATGGCGAAAGAGCTTCAAGGCAGGAAGAAGGAGGATAGACGAAAGGAGGAAGGATATTACCCCTCCAGCGAGGAGATAGGCGATATTTCCTCCTCGCTTGGCAAGGGGGGTCCTCTCCTCCTTTATGGGAAATAAAGCGTAAAAGCCGAGGAGGATGAAGATGAGAAGAAGGGCTACATACTCTCCTCCAAGCGTCGCTAAAGCGAGGACCAAGGAGAGGAGAATGAGCTCTCTACGCTTTCTCCCTTCAATCAAACGGATAAAGAGAAAGAGAGCAAGCGGAGCCCAGGTGATGGTAAAGAGGGTATTTATGATGTTGCCCAGGGAGAGGATGAATCCACTGAAGGTGTAAACCGAGGCGGCGAAGAAAGCCCCCTCGCTCTTCAAACCGATCTCCTTGGCGAGGAGGAAGAGAAAGAGACCTCCAGCGAAGAAGTGAAGGATGATGAGCAGAGTGAGGGTATGGGGGGTAGGTAGGAGATAGAAAAGGATCATAGGGGGGTAAAGGAGGCTGTAGTTGGGATCAGCGAGGAGTGGTTCCCCAAATGCTTGGTAGGGATCCCATAAAGGAAGGTTCCCCTTCCTTATCATCTCCGCTGCTGCTTTTTCTATTGGGTAGTGGTTCTGGAATATATCGCGAAGGTAGAAAACCTCTCCTTGAAAGAGGGAATAAAAAAAGAACAAAGAAAGCAATATCAATCCCAAGGCTAAGAAGAATATCCGTTCCTCTTTTTCCCTCATCGTTGATTCAGGTTGTATTTCTTCACGAAATAGCGAAAAGAGCGGAAGCTCATCCCGAGGAGTTCCGCCGCCTTCTTCTGCACCCCACCGGTTTTTGCCAAGGCGAGGCTCATAAACTCCTTCCGTATCTCGGTGAGGTGTTTCTCAAGGTCTATCCCCCCTTCGGGGAGGACGATCCCTTCTTTAGGGAATTCTGTTTCCCTCCGTATCTGCTCTGGGAGACGCTCAGGAACGATGTATTCCCCGGTTTCCAAAGCTACTGCCCGTTCGATGGCGTTCTCGAGCTCCCGCACATTTCCGGGCCAATGGTAGCGGAGGAGTAACTCCTTTACTTCCGGGGTGAACCCTTTTATATTCTTCCCCGTCTCTTTATTGAATTTGGCGAGGAAATGGTCCGCCAGAAGAAGGATGTCTTCCTTTCTCTCCCGCAACAGGGGGAGTTTTATCTCGATGACATTTATCCTGTCGAAGAGATCATCACGAAAGGAACCAGAGGAGACCAGTTTTCGCAGGTCTTTATTGGTAGAGGCGATTACCCGTACATCTACCTTTATCTCCTTGGTACCTCCCACCCTCCTTATCGTCTTCTCCTGGAGCACCCGGAGGAGTTTAGCCTGCATCCGCAGAGGCATCTCGCTTATCTCATCGAGGAGGATGGTTCCCTTGTCGGCTACCTCAAACAGCCCCTTCTTATCGGAGAAGGCGGAGGTGAATGCCCCTTTCATATGCCCGAAGAGTTCCGATTCCAGAAGCTCCTCGGATAGGGCAGCGCAGTTTATAGACACGAAGGGGAATTCGCGACGGGGGGAGTTATAGTGGATTGCCTTTGCCACCAATTCTTTCCCGGTTCCTCTTGCCCCGGTTATGAGTACGGTGGAGTTGGTGGGGGCAACCTGTTCGATGAGCCGATAGAGCTCTATCATCTTTTTACTTTTCCCCATCAGGTTGCCGAAGCGATATTTCTCGATCAGCTCCCGGCGGAGGTATATGTTTTCTTCTTCGAGCCTTTTCTTTTCGAGCGCTTTCTCAATTATTAAGGTGAGCTCTTCGATGTCGAAGGGCTTGGTTATGTAATCGTAAGCACCAGCCTTCAGGGCTTGGACTGCGGTCTTGGTGGTGGCATAGGCGGTGATCATAATGACTATCGTCTCCGGAGAGTATTTCTTGATCTCTTTAAGGAGAGCGATCCCATCCATCTTTGGCATCTTGAGGTCACAGATGGCGAGATCGATCTCATTCTCCTCAAGGAAGGATAATGCCTCGAAGGCGCTTTTCGCCGTTTTGACCTCAAACCCCTGTTTTTTTAGCATCAGTGATAGAAAATGGCGGATGCTTTCCTCGTCATCCACCACCATAAGCTTAGCCTTGCTCATTTCATCTCATCCTGGAAAAGCCTTATTCTTTCCCTTTTCTCCCTCTTCATAATAGGGGGAAGCGATATCGTTACCTCTGTTCCTTCCCCTTTTCTACTTTGGACATCGATCCTCCCCCGGTGGTTCTGAACTATCCGATAGACGATCGCCATTCCTAACCCCGTTCCTTCCTCAAACGATCCCTTGAACGGCTGGAAAAGGTCCTTCCGCTCCTCTTCGCTCATTCCCACCCCCTCGTCTTTGAAGGAGAGAATGAGCCCCTCATCGCCCTTTTTCTTCATCTTTATGATGAGCCTCCCCCCATCAGGCATCGCTTTGAGGGCGTTTCTCGCCAGATTCCAGAATACCTGTTTCATCTGGTTGGGATCGCAGTAGTATGCCATCCTCTGGTTGTTATCGAATAGTATTTGATGTTTCTCGTTGAGCTCTCGCGAGTTTTTAAGGAGAGCGATCGTCTCTTCAAGAAGAGCGGTTAGGTCTACCTCCATCGGATGGAAGGGGAGGGGTTTTGCATAATCGAGGAAGTTTTTCAAGATTCGGTTGAGCCTTTCCGATTCCCTCAAGATGATCTCCATCAGCTCTCCTCCTCGAGAGGAGATGAGGTAATCCTTCATCAGTAGCTGAATGGAACCGCTCATTGCTGCCAATGGGTTCCTTATCTCGTGAGCGATACCGGTTGCCATCTCCCCTATTGCAGCAAGTTTTTCCTTTTGCTTCATCTCCTCTTCCAGCTTCTTGAGCTCTGAGAGATCCTGAAAGATGAAGATGTAACCATTAGGTTTGCCTCCCTTGGAGCGGAGAAAGGTAATACTTCCCCCTATGTATTTCTCCGTTCCATCCTTTGCCCGGTAGCTCCGCTCATAGCGATAGAATTTCTTCTTTTTGAGGAAGTGTGATATCGATGAGAGCTTCTTCTCATCTATATCGAGGACTGTGGAGATGTGTTTCCCTATTGCCTCCGCCGGGGCAAAGCCAGTGATCTCCTTCGCCGCTCTATTGAGGGAGAGGATCCTTCCGGAAAGGGTGGTGGTGATAAGCCCACTACTCATACATTCGATTATATTCTGGTTGAAGTTTTCCAGGTCCTTTAACTGCTCCGCCCTTATCTTGAGCTCGATGTTGCTCCTTCTAAGACTTTCGGTGAGGTAACTGCTTAAGAGAGCGATGGTATAGAAGCCGAATGCGTGGACGAATCCGTTTAAAAACAGGCTCTTTGTAGGGGGGATGATCGCCGAATAGGGAAGGGGAACCGCCTTTTGGTAGATGAGGTAGAGGAGGAGGCTATAGCAGATGGTGCTCGCGGTGGCAACTATCAACGCTCCACGGCGGAGAAGAATAATGGCAGCAGCGATGATGGAGATGAAGTAAAGGAGGGAGAAGAAGCTCTGCGAACTCCAGGTTACCTCAACGAGAAAGGTGATAAAGAGGAGGTCGACCATTATCTGAAAATAGGCAAACGCTTTCTTGTTCTTAATGAAATTGAACAGGGTGGCGTAGATGATGGTAAGGAGGTAAACCAGCCCCACCACATAGTAGAGCGGGTTATAGGGTTGTATTTCCTCCTGATGAAGGAGTTGAACCCCGATAGCGGTCCCAAGCAGGGTGGTTACGATGACCGCCCGGAACCCCATCATCAGAAGGAGTTGTCGAGTGAGGCTCTTTTCTCTTTTTCTCCTCACTGGAGCTTTCCAAGCAAGGTGAACATAGGCATATACATCGAGACGACGATGAAGCCGACGGTAACTCCGAGGAAGAGGATGATCAACGGCTCCATAAGGGAGAGCATACCGGAAATAGCGGTGTCCACCTCATCTTCGTAAAAGTCGGCTACCTTGTTGACCATTGCGTCCAGTTCACCAGTCTGCTCGCCCACCGAGATCATATGGGTTACCATCGGTGGGAAAAGCCCGGTCTCCCTTAAGGGGTCGGCGATCGTCTTTCCTTCCTCGATGTTCTTCCTCGCCAGGATGACCCCATCCTCTATCACCGCGTTTCCCGCAGTCTTAGCGGTAATCTCCATCGCATCGAGGATGGGAACACCACTGCTTACCAGGGTGCCGAGGGTTCGGCAGAAGCGGGCGATGGCTATCTTCCTCAGGATCTGCCCAATGACGGGCAACTTGAGCAGTGTCCCATCGACCCTCCTCCTCCCGCTGTAGGTATGGTAATAGGCACGGAAGGCGAGGGCTAAGGCGACCAAACCACCTATGATGAAGAGGATATAGTTCCCGAGGAAGGTGCTCAGGGCGATGGTGATCCTGGTGGGGAGAGGAAGCTCAGCCCCTAACCCAGCGAACAAAGCGGCAAAGGTAGGAATGACCTTCCATAGGAGGATGATGATCACCAGGATACTGATGGCGATAACCGCTATGGGGTACATCATCGCTGAGCGGATGGCGCCCTTTAATTTAACCGCTTTTTCAATGTAGGTGGATAACCGCTGAAGGATGGTATCGAGGATACCACCTGCTTCTCCTGCTGCCACCATATTGCAGTAGAGATTGTTAAACACCTTGGGATGGCTCCTCAGGGCATCTGCCAAGGAGGAACCTGCTTCGATATCGTCCCTCACCGTATAGAGTATCCTTTGGAAAGTCTTGTTTTCCTGCTGGCTCGCTAAGATCTCAAAGCATTGGTTTAGGGGAAGACCGGCATCTATCATAAACGACAGCTGTCGGGTCATAACAGCCAGTTCCTTCTGCTTCACCCCTCCAGTGAGACGAGGTAAGGCTACCTCCTTGCCTCGTTCGGTGACCCGGGTCACCATTATCTGTTGTCTCCGGAGGTTGGCGATGACCTGGGCTTTATTGGGCGCCACCATTACTCCCTCTTTTGTCTGTCCTGTTCTGGTGCGCCCTTTCCAGGCATAAGTGGGCATCTTTTCCCCTCCCTGGATGTTAGTTATCTAATAGGCCTACTTCTTGGAATGCGGGGGGGTTGGTTGCCAATTACCCCTACCCCACGGTTTATCATCTCCATAAGCTCATCGGGCTTCGAGGAATAGGCGAGGGCAGTCTCCAGGGTGATCTGCTTCCTAAAGTAGAGGGTAGCCAGCGACTGGTTGAAGGTCTGCATTCCGTGTTTCGCCTGCCCCGCCTGCATTGTAGCGTAGATCTGATGTATCTTATCCTCACGGATGAGGTTTCTTATCGCTGCATTGGGCACCAATACCTCACAGGCGAGCACCCTTCCCTTACCGCTTGCTTTGGGAAGGAGCGCCTGACAAATTATCCCCTCAAGGACGAACGAAAGCTGCGCCCTTACCTGGGGTTGCTGGTGGGCGGGGAATACATCGACGATCCGGTTTATCGTTTCCGCTGCCGAGTTGGTATGGAGGGTGGCGAAGGTGAGGTGTCCTGTTTCCGCGATGTTGAGCGCTGCCTCGATCGTCTCCAAGTCCCGCATCTCGCCTATAAGCACCACATCGGGGTCTTGGCGGAGTACGGAGCGAAGAGCATTGGCAAAGGAGTGGGTATCGGAATGTAGCTCCCGTTGGTTGACAATGCATTTCTTGTGGGAGTGGAGGTATTCAATCGGGTCCTCGATAGTTACGATGTGAAGGTGCTTCTCCGCATTTATTTTATCGATCATTGCCGCTAAGGTGGTCGATTTGCCCGATCCCGTAGGTCCGGTAACCAGAACAAGTCCCCGTGGTTTACGGCAGATCTCCTCCACCACCCGAGGGAGCCCTAAGGATTGAAAATCCATAATCTTCCACGGGATCACCCGGTAAGCAGCGGCGACAGCCCCTCGTTGGAAAAATACATTGCACCGGAAGCGAGCAAGGCCCTTCACCCCAAAGGAAAGGTCTATCTCCAGGTTTTCCTCCAATCGATGCTTCTGAGCATCGGTAAGGACACTGTAAGCGAGCGCCTTGGTCTGGGCAGGGGTGAGCGGTGGCATATTCAAGGGACGCAGTTTGCCATCGACCCTTATCTGGGGTGGAGAGTTGGTGGTGATATGAAGATCGGTCCCCCCCTCCTCTATCGTTATCTTGAGAAGCTCATGAAGGCTCAACGCCGTTTTCTGTGCCGAAATCTCCATAATCTCCTCCTAAAAGTGTTACTTTGCCGTTTCCCTTAACACCTCTTCGATGGTGGTGATCCCCTGTCTTACCTTGATGAGACCGCTTTCCCTCAGGGTGATCATCCCCTCTTCTCTTGCCTGATGCTTAAGCTCAAGGGTTGATGCCCCCTCGAGTATCATCTCCCTGATGGTGTCGCTCACCTCCATTACCTCGAAAACGCCGATCCGTCCTCTATAACCGGTATTATTGCAGTTGGGACAACCCGCTCCTTTATAAAGTCTTAGGTTTGGGATTTCATCAGGGGAAAAGCCAACATCGATCAGCGCTTCCGGAGGATAGGTGATTGGTTGCTTGCACTGGGGACATATTCTCCTGACCAATCTTTGGGCTACCACCAAAAGTAGGGAGGTGGAGACGAGGAACGGCTCGATCCCCATATTAAGAAGCCTGCTCACCGAGCTTGGGGCATCGTTGGTGTGAAGGGTGGAGAGGACTAAGTGCCCAGTGAGCGCTGCTTTGATCGCTATCTCTGCTGTTTCAAAGTCCCTTATCTCTCCCACCATTATGATGTTCGGGTCTTGCCTTAGGAAACTCCTCAAAGCGGTGGCGAAGTTCAGCCCGATCCGCTCATGCATCTGCACCTGGTTTATCCCATGGAGGTTAAACTCGACCGGATCCTCGGCGGTCATTATGTTAACCTCAGGGGTGTTAAGTCGGCTAAGGGCGGAATAAAGGGTGTTTGTCTTTCCCGATCCGGTAGGACCGGTAACCAGTACCATACCATAAGGTTTGCTTATCGCCTTTAGGAATTTCTCGAGCGAACTCGGCTCAAAACCGAGCTGGGTCATATCGAGCCTCAATTGATCCTTGTCCAGGAGCCGCATAACGATCTTTTCCCCAAATAGGGTGGGGAGGACCGATACCCGGATGTCGAGGTCCTTTGTGCCCGTCTTCGTCTTCATTCTTACCTTTATTCGTCCATCTTGGGGGAGTCTCTTTTCCGAAATATCGAGCTGGGAAAGTATCTTGATCCGCGAGGCAACCGCATCCTTGAGCTTTAACGGTGGGCTCATCACTTCGTACAGAACCCCGTCTATTCGGAAGCGAATCCGGTAGTCCTTTTCGTAAGGTTCTATGTGGATATCGCTTGCTCCCCGCTGGACCGCTTCAGAGAGGATGAGGTTGACCAATCGCACCACCGGAGCGTCCTCGGAGGACTTCTCCAGTTCCGCAATGTCTATTTCCTCTTCTTCGGCTTTTACCTCTATTTCTTCCGCAGTACCCTCCATATCCCCGAGTACCGTCTTCAGCTTTTCGTCCCAAGAAGCGCCGTAATACTTCTCTATCGCCTTCTTAATGCCCTCCTCAGTTGCCACTACTGGCTCCACATTGAGACCGGTCATAAACTTGATGTCATCGAGGGCGAAGACATTGGTGGGATCAACCATCGCTATGGTGAGGGTAGCGCCTACCCTTCGTATCGGCATTACCATATATTTTTGACAGACATCAACGGGAACAAGGTTGGTTATCTCAGGGTCTATCTCCAGCTTGGATAGATTGACCGAAGGAACACCATACTGCCGGCTCAGGATCTGGGTTATCTGCTCTTCGGTCACATAGCCCAATTTCATCAGATGTTGCCCTAACCTTCCTCCCTCCCTTCGCTGGATCTCAAGGGCTTCTTTTAACTGTTCCGGGGTTATGATCTTCGCCTGAACCAGCATCTCTCCCAACTTCGAAGGCATTGCTCCTCCTTCCCTATAAGGAATTCTATCGTTAACTTAGATGAACATATTTTACCCTCATTGACAAAAATTGTCAAGGAGATTAGCCTGGTTCCTCAAATCCGTTCCTTTTTGACAATTAAAGCCGTCTGGTTTAAAATCGTGAGCCTTGAACGGAGGGAGTGATGAGGGGTGAAATCGGTTGGGTCTGTTCCTATACCCCGGTGGAGATCATCTCCGCTTCCGGGTTTCGCCCGGTCCGGTTGGCAACTTCCCCTCCCCTTAGAACAGTCCAGGCTGATGCCTACTTAAGAAGCAACCTTTGTCCCCTCGTTCGGGGTATTTTCGAGCTTCTGAACTCCGAGGGAGCGCCCTCATTATCTGGCGTGGTGCTTACCACCTCCTGCGATGCGATAAGGAGGCTTGCCGATGCCCTCACGCTCAGTTCGAAGCTCGATTATCTCTATATTATAGAGGTCCCTCGTGCCTCAACTGAATCTGCCTCCTCCTACTTCCGCCATCAGCTTTCCCTATTTAGAGATTCCCTTAAGCAACGATTTGGAGTGAGGATAGATGATGAAATCATCTGGAAGGAGATAAGGGCATACAATCGGAGACGGGACACCTTGCGGTCCATCTTTCTTCGTTTGTTGGACGAGGGCAGGGGGATGGGAAGCTTCCTTTCTCTCCTCGACCGCTTTTTCGCCGGTGAGGAGGTCGAGCAGACGGAGGAGAAAGCGGTTATCGCCTCTTCTGCCAGGGATGTGGAGGCAGGACCGTCGCTTCTTCTTTCTGGAAGCAGGATCGATCAGCGGGAGCTCATCCTTCTTATTGAGGAGCTCGGAGGAAGGATATCCGCCTTGGACCTTTGCAATGGGGAGAGGGGGTTTGATTTCCGTATTCCCGAGGAGGGGGATGATCCACTCATCGCCCTCGCTTCCGGATATCTTTCTCGCCCTCCCTGCGCTCGGATGGGCGATATCACGAGGCGGATGAGATATCTCAAGGAGCTTTCGCTGAAGAGAAAGGTGGTGGGGGTCATCTACCACACGATAAAGTTCTGCGATACCCAGGCTTACGACCTTCCCCTTATTTCCTCCGAGCTTGCTCTTCCCCTCCTCCATCTCGAGACCGATTGTAGCGGTAGTTTTTGGGGGCAGCTGAGAACGAGGATCCAGGCATTTATCGAACTCCTTTCGGGTTGAGGAGATGAAGATGGAGGAAGCTTTAAAGAGAGCTGGAGCAAAGACGATCTTCACCCTATACGAGATCCATCAGTGGTTGAAGATGAAGCGAGAGCCCTCCGCCTACAATGCCCTCATCCACCGCCTCATCTCCCATACGAGGAGGAGCTATAAAGGTAAAGTCCTCCTTACCGGATATCCCTTTCCTATGGAGCTCGCCCATAGCTTTGGCCTCCTCCCGATGATTGGGGAGATAGTCTCGGCGATGATAGCTTCAGCCCACCTCGAGGGATACGCCTTGAGGCTGGCGGAGAGGGAGGGGTACCTCCGGGACGGTTGTAGTTTCCATCGGGCTACCTTGGGGGCAGCACTTTCCCACTTTCTTCCAGTGCCAGCGGTGGTGGTTGCTCCTTCGATGATCTGCGATGGGGTGGGAAAGTTCTCCGAGGCGTTGGCTAAGCGGATGAGGCTACCTTACTATTTTCTCGATGTCCCTCATTCCTTATCTTCAGAGGCGGTGCATTATGTGGCGGGTGAGCTGAGGGAGATAACCACTCTTTTTGAAGAGGTTACCAAGACCAGGCTGTCAAAGGAGAAACTTCGCCGGGCGATCCTCATCTCCAATGAAACGAGGAGGCTTATGCTGAAGGTGGCGGAGCTTCGGAAGAGAAAACCCTCTCCGATGTATGGTAGATGGGCGTTCAATTTCGCCTTTATCTCCTTCCTCCTGATGGGAACGGAGGAACTCCTCGAATTATATCGAAGGCTTCTCTCCGAGTTAGAGGGGAAGCTTGCGAAAGGGGATCCTACCGAGGAGAGATATCGCATCCTCTTTCTCCTTGCTCCCCCTTATCATACGATGGAGCCTTTTCATATCCTCGAAAACCGAGGAGCCCACACCGTTTTTGAGGAGCTCTCCTATGTCTATTGGGATGAGCTTGATCCGGATAAGCCCTTCATCTCCCTTGCTCGGAAGGTCCTTAAGAACCAGTTTTTGGGCTCGGCGGAGAGGCGGGCGGATGTGGTCAGTGAGCTTGCCTCCGAATACGATGTTGATGGTGCCATCCACTTCTCCCATTTTGGCTGTCGCCAGGGAGGGGGTGGGGTGAGGATACTTAAGGAAGCGCTCGCAAGCTTAGGGGTTCCCCTTCTCGATCTCGATGGGGATTGTGTCGATCCTTCTGGGTATTCCTCCGGGCAGGTGCGGACGAGGATTGAAGGCTTCCTCGAGATGCTATAGGATATTAGGGGGGATGGTGATGCGTTATTTCGCGGGAATAGATTCAGGAGCCCTCTCCACCGAGGCAGTGGTGATCGATGAGAAGGGAAGGATGATTGGGGAAGCGGTGCTTCTGACCGGTGCCGATCCCCTTTCTGCAGTTAAGCGGGCGTATGATACCGCCTTGGGGAAGGCGGAGCTTGCAGAAAAGGACATCTCCTTCGTGGTGGCTACCGGCTACGGCAGAGGGCGGATCCCCTTTGCCTCTCTGGAGATAACCGAGATTAGCTGTCATGCTAAGGGGATGAGCTACCTCTTCCCCAAGGTGAGGACGATAATAGACATCGGGGGGCAAGACACCAAGGCGATAAGGGTGAACGAGGAGGGTAAGGTCGTCGATTTTGCGATGAACGATAAATGTGCTGCGGGAACTGGGCGTTTCCTCGAGGTTATGGCGAATGCCCTCGAGGTCTCGCTTGAGGAGATGGGTGAACTTGCCCTGAAGGCGAAGAGGGAGGTCAAGGTAAGCTCTATGTGTACCGTATTTGCCGAATCCGAGGTGGTATCCCTCATCGCCGAAGGACACCCTAAGGAGGAGATACTGCTTGGGGTCGCCTCCGCCATCGCCGATAGGACGATGGGGCTTATCGCCAAGATCGGTCTTACCCCTGATCTTGCGATGAGCGGTGGAGTGGCTAAGAACCGGGCGGTGGTTAGGGCGCTCGCGAAAAAGCTGAAGCATAAAGTTCATATCCCAAAGGAGCCTCAGCTCGTTGGCGCCCTTGGGGCAGCCCTCTTTGCCCGGGAGAAAGGAGGCTAAAGGTGAAGATATTGGTTACCGGAGGAGCCGGGTTCATTGGCTCTCACCTCGTGGATCACCTCATCGACCTGGGGCACGAGGTGGTGGTGGTAGATGATCTTTCCTTCGGTAGAAGGGAGAACATAAATCCAAAGGCTAAATTCTACCAGATCGACATACGGTCCCCGGAGTTGGGAGAGATCCTTAAAAAGGAACATCCTGACATCGTTAATCATCACGCTGCTCAGGTGAACCTACGCCGCTCGATGGAGGAGCCCCTTTTCGACGCCGAGGTAAATGCGGTTGGCTCCTTGAACCTCATCCATCAATCGGCTGAGGCTGGGGTCTCGAAGCTGATCTACAGTTCTACCGGTGGGGCACTCTATGGCGAACCAAAGGTCATCCCTGCCACCGAGGATCATCCGATCGCCCCCCTCTCCTTGTACGGGGTTCATAAGTATATTGTAGAACATTACTTAAGGCTTTACTCCACCTCTCATAACCTCCGCTATACCGTGCTCCGCTACGGCAATGTTTATGGTCCACGGCAAAATCCAAAGGGAGAAGCAGGGGTGGTGGCGATCTTCTCCCTTAAGATGCTTCGCGGGGAACGCCCGGTTATCTTCGGCGATGGGTCGAAGACACGGGATTATGTTTACATAGAGGATGTGGTTCGGGCGAATATCCTCGCCCTTGAGGGAGGGGATAACGAGGTCTTCAATGTCGGTACCGGGCTTGAGGTTACCGACCAGGAGATATTCGATAAGGTGCGGGAGAAGGTTGGTTGCGATATAGAGCCGATATATGGGGAGAAACGGCCCGGTGAGATAGACCACATCGCCCTTGCCTATACCAAGATAAAGAAAACCTTGGGCTGGGAGCCCAAGGTCTCACTCGATGAGGGAGTATCCCGCGCCGTCTCTTACTACCGGGAGAACATAGACCTATTCTGACTTCCCCCTGGCTAATATCTGGGCTAAGTCCTCCTCGATGGAGATCTCCGGGGTCTCGACTATCCTTCCTATCTCCTTTCCCTGCTGGAAGAGGATGAAGGTTGGAACCCGTTCTATCCCCCTTTTTTTCGCTAAGCCCTCTGGATCGTGCTTTTTTCTGTCTACGCCGATGTAGATCACCTTGAAGTTCGGGTTATTTGCTTTCTCCATCACCTTGATGAACCGGGGTACCTCTCGCTGGCTGTCCGAGCACCAGCTTCCGTAGAAGACCTCGATCACCGTTGGCTTGTCGTACGATTTTAGGAACTCGATCGCCCTTGGTGCCGGGGAGTAGAGGTTTGCCTTGGCGCGGAAGGAGCTATCGACCGCGAGTACTCGATTTAGATCTGCCCTTCCGATGAGCATCGGCTCCTTCTTCGCGCGGGCACAATTGACCGATAAGAAAAGGCTGAGTATTGCTGCCATCAATAGAAACTTTTTCATTTTATCACCTCATTTCTTTGGTTTATTGTTAGTAGTATATCCCAAAATTTGGAAGGATGGTATAGAATTGGAAATATCGAGGGGTTAAGGGTTATACTGGAGGGCAAGTGATGGAATGTAAATTAAAGAGTAGGATAATACTGGCTGTCTTCCTTTCCCTTCTTTTATTTACCGTTTTTTCTGCCAAAGCCGATGAGAGAAAGAAGCGGTTCGAGGTTCTATTTTCCGCCGGTGCTTCCTATGCCACTTCCCGGCTGGGCTTCTCGCCAGGTGTTGGTTTTTCTTACTATATCACGAACAATATGGCTCTTTCCTTCGACTTCGGGGTAGCCTACCGAATCCCTGAACTCGACTTCCGCCAGTACTGGATACCAAAATTAGAAGCGGCTATAACCCATATAACGGCAACGGTAGATAGTCAGTATCGTTTGCTTTCTTCGCTTAGCGTCGAGTACGATTTTGCCTTCCTTTCCCGGGTGGAACCCTTTATCACTACCGGTATCGGCTGGTGCTGGGATCGGGTGGACATTGAACTGTTTCACTTATATTTCTCAGATCCTCAATTGGTTGCGCCCGAAGCTTATTTGGAAAACATCAAATATCGCGATAGCGGTTCTTATCTTTTCCTCATCGGCGGTGGGATCAGATATCCGGTGAGGGATAACGAGGTGTTGAAGATTATGGTTCGGACTCTTCATCCTGGTGGTGAATTTGCCACTTATCAGATAACAATCGGCTGGGGTTTTAAATTTTAATAACGAGAGGTCGAAATGAGAATATTAAACAGCCTACTAAATAAGAAGTTGGTTTTTCCTCTTATGTTTTTCCTTGCTTCTTCAGTGGTTACTTTTGGCGGCGATAAGGAGAAGAAGAACGAGCTCACCGGTTATGTAGGCACCTACATTTTCCTAAGTGAACCTAAGACCCACAGTTTCCTCTCTTTTAAAATTGAATACGAGAGAAAACTCTCAAATCGTGTTTCCTTGGCGGTATCAATGGGGTATGTCCCTTTGAAGTGGTCTGAATTATCGGACTCCGCCTCTTACGACTTTTACAAGAGATTTGGTGATTCCTTTGATTACAATCAAGTTTCGAAGCCGGGGACTGAACTGATTTTCGATTTCGGTGCCTATATCTACTTCCCCCTGCCGAATAAACATATCGACCTCTTTCTCTACTTTGGCAACAGTTACTATTGGATGCGCGAGAGTCATATTGCACTTGATAATGAGGATCTTCATACCGAGCGCATCACAAATTCGGATTCCTTTTACTCCTTTTTAGATTTGGGCTTTGGATTTAGATACAGATGTAATGAACGCTATTCCATGAGAACCGAATGGAGGTGGAAAAACCTTCGTTATCTTTTTGCGGGAGAGGAGATAACCTGGGACTTCCTCCTTGGCTTAAGCTACCAATTTTAGAATGTTAAGGTTATTCGGTTTCTTCAAGAAGGAGGCAAACCCTGCTTCCTCCACTTATCTTTAGCAATAAGTGCCTTTTTTTATTTTATCACCCCAGTTTTTGCCAGCCTATGCCAAGCTGAGAACAGGAGGGGGAGAATTTTATTGAAATTCTGAAGCAAGTTGGTCTATAATAAATTTCCCCTTTTGGGGGGTGGGTCTTGAGTGTCAATTTTTAAAGAAAGGCGGTGATTACAAATGGCGTTAATGATCAGCGATGCTTGCATTAGCTGTGGCTCCTGCGAGCCCGAATGCCCCAATCAGGCTATTTCTCAGGGTGCCGATCGCTATGTGATCGACCCCAATCGGTGCACCGAATGTGTTGGTTTTTACGATTCTCCTCAGTGCCAGGCGGTCTGCCCGGTTGATGCTCCGGTTCCCGATCCCAATCACCAGGAGTCGAAGGAACAGCTGATGGAGAAGTTCAAGAAACTCCATCCAGATAAGGCATAAGTAGGTTGCCTTTTAAAGAAGCAATGATTAAGTTTATCCCCTTAAAAAGGGGGAAGGTGGAAAGTCCCAGCTTTAAGGCTGGGGCTTTTTTTGTTTAGGAGGTGTGCTATGAGAAAGGCGTGGGTAGCAAGTTTTGTCTTGGTTCTTCTCCTTCCCGTTCTTCTTTTCTCCTCGCCGAAGAAGCTCGAAAAGGAGAGAAAGTACCTCCTGGAACAGGTAAAGGATGTTGCCCTCGTTCAGCTCTATGCCGATGGGTTCAAGAACCTCACTCCCAAGGAGCGGATATTCGCCTATTATCTCTCGCAGTCAGCCATCGCCGGGGATAGGATCCTTTACGACCAGAACCATCGCCACGCGTGGGAGATCAAGGATATTCTCGAGGAGATAATCACCCATCCCGCAGGTATCGACAAGGGAGTTTATGAGAAGATCCTCACCTATACCAAGCTCTTCTGGATCCACCATGGGAACTACAATTGCCGTACGGGGAGAAAATTCGTCCCCGATTGCACCTATGAGGAGTTCCTCACCGCAGCGAAGAAGGCGTTTAAAAACGGCGCCAATTTTGGGGTAAAAAGTGAGAAGGAGCTCTGTGCCAAGATCAGTTCGCTCAAGAAGACGATCTTCGATCGCGATTACGAGCCGTTTTTGGTGAACAAGTCGCCTCATCCACCGGATGATATCATCACCGGTTCGGCGAACAACCTTTACTTCGGGGTTACCCTTCGTGAGGCGGAGATGTTCCCTGAGAAGTATCCCTTGAACTCGCGCCTCGCCAAGATAAACGGGAAGATCGTGGAGCAGGTGTACCGTGCTGGTGGTGATGGGGTTCCCCCTGGGCTTTATGCCGCTGAGCTCAAGAAGGTCATTTACTACCTGGAGAAAGCCCTTCCTTACACCTATGAGAAACAGCGAGAGACCCTTCGCCATCTCATCCGCTATTTCAAGACCGGCGATCCCAAGGAGTTCCGTCGCTACAACATCCTCTGGGTTCAGGACGATCCACCGGTGGATATGATAAACGGGTTCATCGAGGTATATAAGGATGCCCGTGGGATCAAGGGAGCCTACGAGGGGATCGTTTACTTCAGGAACGAGAAGGAAACCGCCCTGATGAAGAAGATAGCCAAGCTCGCCCCCTACTTCGAAAAGAAGGCGCCCTGGCTCGATAAATATAAAAAGAAGAAGTTCAAACCGCCGGTGGCGAACATCGTTGACATCCTGATGGAGACCGGTGATGGTGGTCCTATAAGCTGGGGCGGGATAAACCTGCCCAATGCCCAGGATATACGGGAGACATATGGTAGCAAATCGATCGTTCTCCAGAATATCACCGAGGGAAGGAGGAAGGTGAGTTCCGGTCTCCTGATCAAGGAGTTTGCCTTCACTCCGGAGGAGGTAGAGCTTCAGAAGGAGTATGGAAGCGAGGCATCGAGGCTCCTTGTCGCCCTTCACGAGGTGATAGGCCACGGTTCGGGTAAGAAGAGCCCCAAACTCAAGGGTGACCCTTCGGAATACCTCAAGAATTACTACTCCACTCTGGAGGAGGCGCGGGCGGATTTGATGGCTCTCTGGAACATCGGGGATCCCAAGTTGAAGGAGGTAGGAGTTGCCAGCAATCCTGCCAAATTGCAGGAGCAGGCGTACCGTGCCTACGCCCGAGCAGACCTTCTCCAGCTTAGGGTGATACCCGAGGGAAACAAGATAGAGGAAGACCATATGCGGGCAACCCACCTCATCGTCTCCTATCTCAGGGATAAGATCAAGGCGGTGAAGGTGGTAAAGAAGAATGGGAAGACCTACTTCGTGGTTACCTCGATAAAGAAGATGCGGGAGGGGGTTGGTGAGCTTCTTGCCAAGCTGATGAGGATAAAGGCAGAAGGGGATTATCAGGCGATAAAGAGGCTGGTAGATAAATACGGGACCTACTTCGATCCGGCGCTTAGGGATGAGGTGATCGCTCGGGTAAAGAAGCTGAATCTTCCCAACTACACCGCTTTCGTGATGCCGAAGCTCATTCCAGTAAAGGATAAATCGGGTAAGATCATCGATGTGAAGATCACCTATCCTTGCGACTTCGTGAAGGAGCAGCTCGAATTTGCGGGCAAGGTGAAGTAGAGGTTGAAGGTGAAGGGGCGGTTTGGAGGAACCCAAACCGCCCCTTTTTCGTATAATGGGTGATGGGTCGAAAAAGATGATAATCGAGGTAGAGAACCTTACCATAAAATATGGAGAGCTGGCTGCCCTAAAGGGGGTGAGCTTCGCCACCAAGGGGGGGGCGGTGGGCCTTCTTGGTCCCAATGGAGCGGGAAAGAGCACCCTGATAAAGACGCTTCTCGGTTTCCTCACCCCTGTTTCTGGTTCCGCTGCTGTTCTCGGCATCGATTCTTCCCGTTTCCCCCTCGAGGTCCGGAGGAGGATAGGTTATCTTCCCGAAGAGGACGCCTTGATCCCCGGCTTTACCGGGGTGGGGTTCGTAGCCTACGCTGGGGAGCTCGCCGGTATGGACTACCGCGATGCTATCGAGCGAGCCCATGAGATCCTCTACTTTGTAGGGCTCAAGGAGGCGAGGTACCGTCGGGTGGAGACCTACTCCTCGGGGATGAGACAGAGGGTTAAGCTCGCCCAGGCGCTGGTTCACGATCCAGAGCTTCTCCTCCTCGATGAGCCCACCATTGGAATGGACCCCAAAGGAAGAAAGGAGATGCTCGACCTCATAAAGGACATCGTGGAGAAAAAGGGGATAAATGTTCTCCTCTCAAGCCATATATTGCACGATGTGGAGTATGTCTGTAGCGAGGTGGTGGTTCTGAATCGGGGGGAGGTGGTCGTCTCCGGTGATTTAAAGGAACTCCTCGGCAGAGAAGAGGAGGTCTACGAGGTGCAGATCAGGGGTGAGCGAGATGGCTTTACCTCTCTTCTCAAGAAGAGGGGGGCAAGGGTTTATTTTGACGATGAAGAGGGGCTCTTTCGCATCTTTATGAAAAAAGAATGGGGATCTGCTCCCATATTCGAGGCGGCGAGAGATAGTGGAGTGGAGGTGCGTCATCTTCTTACGAGTAAGAGAACCCTTGAGGATCTATTTGTAAAGGTGGTGGAGGAGTAAATGCCGATATATGAGCTGGGGTATCGTCATTTTAAGGGGGAATTCAAGGGGCATACCCATCGCTTCCTCACCATCACCAAGCGTGGTATCGCCCTTTTATTCAAGAAGAGGCGGTTTCTTTACCTTATCATTCTTTCCTTCATCCCCTTTGTGGTGCGAGGGGTGGTAATCTACATCGCTACCCACTATCCCCAGGTCCGGCTGGGTGCCCTTACCTTGGACCCCAAGTTCTACCGCGATTTCCTCTTCCAGCAGATATTCTTCGTTTTAGTTATATCTCTTTATGCTGGTTCTGGGCTCATCGCCAACGACATCAGGTATAACGCCCTTCAGATCTATCTCTCCAAACCGATAACCAGATTCGATTATATAGCAGGGAAGTTCGGGATCGTATCCTTCTTTATCCTTCTTGTTACCCTGATTCCTGGTCTTCTTCTCTTTCTTCTCAGGATCCTCTTCTCAGACGATCTCAGTTTCCTTTCGGACATTTACTTCGTGCCTTTCTCCATCATTGGATATTCGTTTATAATTGCGGTCTTTGTCAGCGTCCTTATCCTGGCTCTTTCGGCATTGGGGAGGAGTGCCCGCTTTGCCGGTATTGGGTTTCTTGCCATCTATTTCCTGAGTGATGTCCTTTTTCAGATCTTGCGCGGGATGTTTCGGGATTCGAACTTTGCCCTTCTTTCCTTCCGGGCGAATATGTCTCAGGTAGGGGCGATGCTTTTCGGCACCTCTCCCCGTTTTTCGCCCCCACCCCTCGCCTCGTTGGCGATAGTTATCCTTTCCATTTTGTTTTTCTTCATTCTACTTCATAGGCGGATTCGCGGAGTGGAGGTGGTCAAATGAGCGAGAAGGTGGTGGAGGCGAGAAACCTTTCCAAGTGGTACGGAGAGGTGGTGGGGATAAATGATCTTTCCTTCTCCCTTTCCCCCGGGGTGACGGGGCTTTTGGGACCGAATGGGGCGGGGAAATCGACCCTGCTCAAGTTGATCGCTGGGCTTCTCAAGCCGAGCAAGGGGGAGCTTCTCGTATTTGGTGAGGTCCCGTGGAAGAATCACCGGTTGAAGAGAAAGATCGGTTATTGTCCGGAACTCGATGCCTTCTGGCGTTATCTTACCGGGTTTGATTTTCTCTTAAATATAGCCCGTCTTTCCGGATATTCCGGAGAGGAGGCAGAAAAAAGGGTTTTAGCCTCACTCAAGGAGGTGGACCTCCTCTCCGCAAAGGATAAGAGGATAGCCGCTTACTCCCGGGGGATGAGACAGAGGATCAAGATAGCCCAGGCGATACTCCATGATCCGGAGCTTATACTTCTCGATGAGCCCTTGGCGGGGATGGATCCCATCGGAAGGAAGGCTATGATCGAGCTGATAAAAAGGCTGGGAAAAGAGGGGAGGACCCTTCTCGTCTCGAGCCACATCCTCCACGAGATCGAGGCGATGACCGAGGAGGTGATCTTGATCCATAACGGCAGGGTCATCGCCGAGGGGAATGTCCACCGAATAAGGGAGCTCATCGATGAGCACCCCCATATGGTATTCTTTACTTGCAACGATCCAAGGAAGCTTGCTTCCCTTCTCGTTAAGTATCCCGATGTGGTCAATATCAGCTTCAGCGAAGACGGGAGAGGGGTTACCATACAGAGCGTAAAGCCGGATGAGTTCTACCGCCGACTTCCCGATATTGTCCTTGATAACGGGATCGAGATCGAGGGGATGCACTCCCCGGACGATAACCTCGAGGCGGTCTTCAACTATCTCGTAAAATGAGGAAAGGGGAATGAAAGAGAGGATAAGAGATTGGTTCAGAGCTACTTACGCCGTCTTCAAGCTCTCATTTTCCACTCTTCTCAGGACGAAAAAGAGCCTCTTTCTCCTTCTTCTCGCTTGGTCCCAGGTGGGGTTTGCCTTGATCTGGCTTGTTAGTTGGTATTATGGCAAGGTGGGAAGTGGGGTTCACGGCTTGGGTGTTTTTTCGGCAATGATGGTTACCTCCTTCCTTCAGTTTCTTGTCTTAATCACCACCCTCTTTTACGGAAGTGCCCTCATTGGTGATGAGGTAGAGGGGCGGACCCTGGCATATCTTCTCGTTCGTCCTCTCCCCAGCTCAAGCATCATCTCGGGGAAGTTCTTAGCCCTTATTTTAGGTTCTTCCCTGATAATATATCCCGCGGTTGTCGGCTGTTATGCCCTCCTTCTTGCCCCTTACGGGCTTTCTGGTGTTTTGCGGAATCTTCCCACCCTCTTTACCGATATCTGGGTGATACTCTTAGCCTTTTTTGCCTATGGCTCTGTCTTTTCCTTTTTCGGGACGAGTACCAAGCGTCCGGTGCTCCTCGGGGTTCTCTTCGCCTTTGGCTGGGAGAGCATAATTACCTATGTCCCGGGACAGGTGAACAAGCTCACTCTTATGCACTATGTCCAATCCCTTTTCCCCCACCATGTATTTAGAGGGGATATGGCCAGTTTCCTTACCATCTTCCGGGAGCCAGCGGGTAAGGGAACCTCTCTACTTGTACTTCTCGGGGTGGGGGTGGCTTTTCTCTTCTTCTCAAGCCTTACCTTAGCCAACAAGGAGTATTACCTCGAGCAGTGAGTTTTATTCTTCCTCTTCCTCCTCAAGTTCGCCGGTTACCAACCTGATTGCCTCGGGAAGATATGAGATAAGATCACCTGCAGCGAGGGGGTATTCTCCTATTTCCTCTTCCGCTATGTCCCCAGCAAGGCCATGAAGGAAAACACCGAGGATGAGTGCCTCGCGCATCGGCAGACCCTGAGCGAGCAATCCTCCGACGATGCCGGAAAGGACATCGCCGGTTCCTCCGCTCGCCATCCCTGGATTTCCTGTGGGGTTGATATAGATTTCGCCGGCTGGGGAGGCGATGATGGTGCGGTATCCCTTTAGCACCACCCAGATCTTATGTTCTTCAGCGAACCTTTTCGCTATCTTGAGCCTTTCCTTTACCACCTCCGAGGCGGATATATTGAGGAGGCGAGCCATCTCCCCAGGATGGGGGGTGATGGCGATCTCCCTTCCCTCTCCGTGTAAAAGATCAACCGCTCCGATGAAAGCGTTGACCCCATCGGCATCGATGAGGATGGGAAGCTCTGCCTCAGTGACGAGGGTTTGCACCAGCCGTGTTGTCTCCTCGTTTCGCGAGAGCCCAGGACCGATCACCAAGGCGGTCTTCCCCTTGAGGAGCTCCCTCAGCCTGGGAAGGGCTTCCTCGCTTATCGTCTGCTCCTCGGTCTCGGGGAGGGGTTCGGTCATCACCTCGGTGAGCTTCACCTCGAGTATCGGGTTCAGACTTTTCGAGCAGGCAACGGTGACGAGACCGGCACCGATCCTCAACGCCCCTTCCCCGGCAAGAGCGGCAGCGCCGGTTTTGCCCGGCGAACCAGCCACTATCAATAGATGTCCGTAATCCCCCTTGTGGGTGTTTGGATGGCGGGGAGGAAGGAGCCCGGTGAGCATATCCTCCTCGATGAGCTCGATTTTCGCCCCTATTCCCCTTATGGCTTCTGGAGGCATCGATATGTTCGCTACCACTAAATCGCCAACGAACTCACAAGCAGGGGGAAGTATATGGGGTAGCTTGGGATAGGCGAAGGTTACCGTCAGATCGGCTGAGATGGTGGGGCCAATGACCTCGGAGCTCTCCCCGGAAAGGCCCGAGGGTATATCCACCGAGACAATGGGGCAGGGGGCCTGGTTCACCTCATCGATAACCCGGGCGTAGTAGCCGGATGCAGGTGAGGTCAAACCGGTGCCGAAGATGGCATCCACGATGAGGTCGAACGAGGAGAGATCGGGACCTTCCTCTTCCCAAGCCCGCTCATCTGGAAGCTCGATCAGTGGTATGTCAAGTTTCCTCACTATCTCAAGGTTTGCCCTCGCATCCCCCTTGACATTGTCTGCCGGGGCGAGGAGGAATACGATGGGAAGATGTCCTCTGTTTAAGAGGTGTCTCGCCACCACCATTCCATCCCCGCCGTTATTCCCCTTGCCGGCGATAATGGCTACGGAAAGAGGCTGGGTGGGCTCCAGCCATTCCTTTATCGCCTCGACTACCTGGATGCCGGCGTTCTCCATCAGCACTATCCCGGGGATGCCCATCTCCTTTATCGTTTTTTCGTCAGCCTTTCTCATTTGCTCCGAAGTCAAAACCTTCATTCTTCTACCTCCTTATTCCCGTTTTATCCAGTAGCCCGGTTTTTCCTCGATCTCCCTTATCGCCTTATCGTCCGCCTTCTCGTAGTGAGCGATGAAGGTCTTCTTTATCTGCTCGTATTCCTCTTTAGGGAAGTACCGAGTGATAGGAAGAATAAGTTGGGAAGCGGGGAAGAACACATATAGAATGAGCTCGTTTACCGGTTCTAAGGGAAGCCTGGTGTAGATTCGGTTGAAGCGGATGTGCTCGTCTTCATCGATCCAGATGGAATCCTGGGGGTCGTGTATCTCGAATTTGTGTTGGTTTTCCATATGGTTTGCCCAGAGGGCGAACTCCTTCAAGGGGACATAACGAACCTGACGGTTCGAAGGATCATCCCCTTTCTTTAGAACATAGCATTTAACCATCGGTATCCTTGCCATCTTTCCCCTCCTTAAAATTTACCCAAGCATCACATTCTCCTCGGGGTAGGAGAAGCGGGTTACTGGTCCTCCTCTCTCTAAGGTGAGGAAGAAGGTAAGAGGTCCTAATCTTCCTACGAACATCAGGAGGGTGATGAATAGCTTGCCCAGCGATGAAAGCTTGGCGGTTATCCCGGTAGAGAGCCCCACCGTTCCGAAGGCTGATATCACCTCGAAGAGGACCTGACGGAGGGAGAAACCGTGGTGGGAAAGACTATCCTCAGTGATAAGCAGGGCTAAGGTGAAAAGTAGCACTATTGCCGCCGAGGCTAAGATTATCCCTACCGCTCGATCGATGATCCGCTTGTTGATAGTGCGGTGAAAGATGTTCACCTGCTCCGATCTCCGAAGTTGAGAGAGAATTAGCGCAAGTATCACCCCGATGGTAGTTGTCTTTATCCCACCACCAGTAGAGCCAGGTGAAGCGCCGATGAACATCAAGATGGCGAAAAGGAAAAGGGTTGCCTCCCCTACCTTGGCGAAATCGACACTGCTGAACCCAGCGGTTCTTGGGGTAACTCCCTGGAAGATGGAGGTGTAGATTTTCTCCCTAAGGCTTAGGTTAGCCAAAGTGCCATTTTGTTCCAAGAAGAAGAAGCTCACCACTCCGATCAGGGTGAGGATGAGGGAGACGGTGATGGTCAGTTTTGTGTGAAGGGATAAGGGTTTTCTTTCCTCAGCTCTTTTCGTGCTGCGGCGAATGATTTCGGTTACCACCACAAAGCCAAGTCCACCGATGGTGATCAGTAGAGGCATCACGGTATTTATAATCCCGTTTCCTTTGAATCGAGCAAAGGAATCGGAGAAGGTGGAAAAACCAGCATTACAAAAGGCAGAAATCGAGTGGAATATGGCGTAATAGAGCGCAGTGCCAGCGCTCATCTGTTCTGAGAAGGGAAAATATAGGAGGAAAGCACCCACCGCTTCCACCCCAAAGGTTACCAACAGGACCATCCGCAGAAGACGGAAAAAGTCCTCCCATGGTTCAGGGGTATAAACCCCCTCGACCATTAATCTCTCTTTCAGGGAAACCCTTCTTCGCACCATAAACACGAAGAAGGTGGAAAAGCTCATTATACCCAGCCCCCCAAGCTGGATCAGAGAGAGGATTACCATCTGTCCGAAGTGGCTGAAGTAGGAACCGGTATCCACCACGATGAGGCCAGTTACGCAAGTGGCGGAAGTGGCGGTGAAAAGGGCATCGATCAAGGATATTTTTCCAGAGACAGTGGCTGCAGGCAAAAGTAGGAGAAGAGTTCCTATTAGGATCAAGGTGGCAAAACTTATTATCACTATCTGAGCAGGCGCCAAGTCGCGTTTCGGGAATTTCACCCCCTATTTCTCCTCTTTCGGTAAGGGACTTTCTTCATCTTTCCCCTTTCTCTCTTCGGGAGGAACGATCCCCCCGGAGACGATAAGCTTTAACGCATCCTCTATCGTTATGTCAAGGGGGATCACCTCAGATCTGGGAAAAAGGAGGAGCCAGCCCGAGGTGGGGTTGGGGGTGGTGGGAATAAATACATAGACTATCTCTCCAGAGAGGCTTCCTTTCGCCTTTTGGGTAACCGTAGCAGTAACGAAGCCGATGGTATAGCTTCCCTTCCTCGGGTATTCCACCAGCACCACCTTGGAGAAGCTCCCGGTGAAGGAGGGGTTGAATGCCTCGATCAACTTCTTCAACGCACCATAAATCCCCTTTACAAATGGTATCCGCATAATGATCCCATCGATTACTGCTCCCACCTTCTTCCCAATGTAGTTTCGACCGAGGATACCTATGAGGATGATGATGCCAAGGGTAATGATTAGTCCCACGATCGGGGCAAGGATTTTCATTAGCCCCAATCGTTCAATGGGGAGGCCAGTTAATTCAAGGACCTTTATTGCTATCGGGGTGAGATATTGATTTATCTTTCCGAAGAGGAAGGCGAGGAGAAAGAGGGTGATGAGAAGGGGAAGGAGAATGAGAATGCCGGTGACAAAGCTTCGTTTCAAAGTTGCCCTTAAGCCCAAGGTCTTCTTCTTGTCTCTCTCTTTTTTATCCATTCTGCGGAAGTTTGCTTATTTCTTTGGAGAATTTGATCACATAATCAAAGGCGGAGATGAGGGAGAGAGCTACGACGATCCACAAACCGATGATTCCTAAAAGGAAGAGAGGTCCCAAGATCTTCTCCCCTAATATCAGGATAAAGATGGTTGCCCCCTGGGCGGTCATCTTTGACTTACCGAGAAAGGAGGGAGAAAGATCGATGCCCTCACTTATGGCTACATTCCTTAAACCGCTTATGGCGAACTCCCTTCCCAAGATGACCACCACCATCCAGGAAGGAGCCCTGCCCAAGGCGACCAAGGGGATGAGGGCTGATGATATGAGGAGCTTATCCGCGATGGGATCGAGGATCTTCCCCAATCTGGTGACATATCCCCGTTTTCTCGCTATATAACCATCGAAAAGGTCAGTGAGAGCAGCGGTGAGGAATATGATACTTCCGATCAAATCGCGATATTTGAAGGGGGAAACAAGCACTATTACCAAAATAGGGATAAGCACCATCCGGCTGATAGTGAGGTAATTGGCTAAATTCATCCCCCCCTTTTCTCTCATCACGCCTCCTCACTGAATACCCGTGGAATTAAACCAATCGGGGCAAATTATATTACAGAGGAGGATACCAAGTCAACCGATTTTAGGGGATTGTTCTGGGGAAGGGACATCCCTCTCTTTCTCTCGGAGCGAGAAATAGGGGTGGGTCGGGGAAGAAGAAAGCCCTTGGGGTTTTTCATAAACAGGGTGTTAAGTACATCACAATGTCTTATGTTCCGTTCGAGCGATTATCTCGTTCTGAAGGTCAGTGCCGAGATGGCAGAAGTAATCGCTGTAGCCCGCTACCCGGACGATGAGGTTGCGGTATTCCTCCGGTTTCCTTTGGGCTTCTTTTAATGTCTCCGCGCTTACTACATTGAACTGGATATGGTGTCCATCCAACTTGAAGAAAGCCCGAATGAGATGTAGCAACTTGTTGATACCCTCTTCGTCCTTTAATAGGTCGGGCATAAACTTCTGATTGAGCAGGGTTCCTCCGGTTCTCGCATGGTCGAGTTTGGCGACCGATTTGATCACCGCGGTAGGTCCCTTTGTATCAGCACCCTGGCTGGGGGATATGCCATCGGAAAGGGGCATGCCCGCTCTTCTTCCATTGGGTGTTGCCCCCACAACTTGGCCAAAGTAGATATGGACAGTGGTGGGGAGCAGATTTACCCGATACTTTCCTCCCTTGGTGTTGGGCCTTCCGTCGAGTACCTCGAAATATGCCTCGAAGAGCTCCTTCATAATATCATCCGCGTAATCGTCGTCGTTGCCGTATTTTGGGGTTTCGTTCACCAGCCTCAGGCGGATATCCTCCTTCCCCTCGAAGTTTTTCCTTAAGGCGTCGAGTAGCTCCTCCATAGTGAAGTTCTTCTTGTCGAATATGTGATATTTGATCGCGGACATCGAATCGGTTAAGGTGCCTACGCCAACCCCCTGGATGTAAGTGGTTCTGTATCTTGGTCCTCGGGAGTGATAGTCTTCACCCTTCTCGATGCAGTCATCGAACAGAAGCGACATAAAGGGGGCAGGCATCCGGGTAGCATAGATCCTCTCGATGATGTTGTTTCCCTTTATCTTGATGTCCACGAAGTGCTTAAGCTGTTTTTTATATGCCTCCATAACCTCGGCGAAGGTCTTGAATTTGGTGGGGTCCCCGGTAGCAAGGCCGATCTTCTTCCCCGTATTCGGATCTACCCCGTTGTTCAAGGTGATTTCGAATATCTTCACCCAGTTCATATAGCCGGTTAAGATGCAGCTTTCTTTTCCAAATGCGCTGATGGTGACACAACCGCTGGGACCGCCCGATCTTGCGTCTTCTATTGATTTTCCTGCCCGGAGGAACTCTTGGATTATCACATCGGTGTTGAATATCGATGGTTGTCCGAAGCCGGTCTTGATGATCTTAAGAGCCCTTTTAAGGAGGCTGTCTGGGTTCTTCTTGCTCAACTGAACGCAGGAGCTCGGCTGAACGAGCCTCATCTCGTCTATCACATCGAGGATGAGATAGGAGAGCTCGTTGGTGGCGTCTGAGCCATCCTTCTTCAGCCCACCGACATTTATCAGGGCAAAATCGGTGTAGGTGGCGCTCTGTTCCTCGGTTATTCCCACCTTGGGCGGTGCTGGCTGATTGTTGAACTTTATCCAGAAGCACTCGAGGAGCTCCTTTGCCCGCTCCTTGGTCAGGGTACCCTCCGCCAACCCCCTCTTATAGAAAGGATAAAGGTGTTGATCCAACCTCCCCGGGTTGAAGGAATCCCAGGTGTTCAGCTCTATGGTTACCCCGAGATGGACGAACCAGTACATCTGGAGCGCCTCCCAGAAATCCCTTGGAGGATGGGCGGGTACCCAGGAACAGATCTCGGCGATCCTCGTAAGCTCCTTCCTCCTTTCCGGATCGTCTTCTTTTTCTGCAAGCTCCCTCGCCTTTTCCGCATACCTCTCCGCAAACCGGATCAGCGCATCGGCAGCTATCTCCATAGCCTGAAGCTCCTGGTCCTTATCGTAGGCCAGGGGATCGTTGAAGAAGTCGAGCGCCTCCCTCGCCCTTCTTATCTCCTGTTTGAGATCGAGGAGCCCCTTCTTATATATCTTGTCGTCGAGGATGGCATGGCCCGGTGCCCGCTGTTCCATAAACTCGGTGAACACCCCTGCTTCGAAGGCGTCGAGCCATTCTCGGGACATCGAGGAGAATATCGCCTCCCGGATGGTCTTTCCCCTCCAGAAGGGGATGATCTTCTCCTTGTACACCTTCCTCACCTCATCGCTTACGATGAACGGGGTTCTCCTTCGCGAATTGAGTATCTCGAGGTCCTCGAGACTATGGCAGCAGAGCTCGGGATAGGTGGGGGTTGCCTTTGGAGCTGGTCCTTTTTCCCCCACGATCAGTTCGCCATCGTTGATGCATATCTCCTTGTTCTCCAAGATATATTTGAAAGCAAGAGCCCGTCTCACCGGCTCGGATAAGCGGTTGCCCATATTCTTTGCATAAAACTCCGTTATGAGTTCCGCCCTCTCTGCGGAGATGTAGGGAGCGGTGTTTACGCTTTGTTCCCGTAGTTTCTTAACCCTTTCGTTCATAGTGCTCACCCTCCGACTTTTACCCTTATTCCGAATCCCCTTAACTCATCGACCACCTGGGAGATCCTCTCCTCCGATGGTGGCTGAGCCTTAAATTCTCTTCCCCGGCTTATCAACCTCCTTCCCTTTTCCACCCCTCCTTTGTGGTAGGGGAGGATGTCGATCTCCTCCACCCCCCTTAATCGGGAGACGAACTCGGCGATAGCTCTGATCTCATCTCGGTCATCATTTATCCCGGGGATTAGCGGTATGCGGATGAAGATACGGCTACCGGCGGAAGATAGAACTTCTAAGTTCTTGAGTATCAGTTCATTATCCACGCCGGTGTAGCGTTTGTGCCTTTTTTCATTCATCAGCTTGATATCGTAGAGGAAGAGATCCGTTTTCTTAATCAGCCGTAATAACTCGTTGGTGTCGGCGTAGCCTGAGGTGTCCACCGCCGTGTGGATCCCCTTCTCCTTACAGGCGCTGAGAAGGGCGTAGAGGAATTCGGGCTGAGCAAGGGGTTCTCCTCCAGAAAAGGTTACCCCTCCGCCAGATTCATCGTAGAAGATGATGTCCTTTTCTACCTCCTCCATCACCTCGTCTACGGTAGCCTCCTTTCCTACCATCTCTCTGGCATTTGCCGGGCATACCGAAACACAAACGCCGCAGAGCTTGCACCTTTCGGGATCAGTTGTGGGAAAGCCGTTTGAGCTCGATATCGCCTTATTAGGGCAGGCGAGGATACATCTTCCGCACCCGATACACCTCCCTCTCCAGAACATAAGCTCGGGCTCAGGTTTCTGACTTTCCGGATTGTGGCACCAGAAACAGGCAAGAGGGCATCCCTTGAGGAATACCGTCGTCCTTATGCCGGGACCATCGTGGATGGAATACCTTTTTATATCGAATATAACCCCTTTGATCACCGGTCGCGCCTCTTAAGCCTTCTCCTTGATCTCATTCTCATAAAAGGAGTAATACCTCTTGATGAATCTCTTCTGGACCTCAAAACCCCAATGGACATCACGAAGGAACCTCGCTGCTCCCTCTCTGTCCCCTTCCTCTATCAGCCTTATCAATTCCTCATGCTCCTTTATGGAGGCTTCCTCCCACTCCCTCACATAGCCCTTCCTCCTCGGGAAGTCGTAAAGACGCTGTTTCAGTGTCATCACCCATCTTACCAGCCTCTCATTCTGGGAAAGATCGAGATAGACATTGTGGAAGGCGAGGTTCTTTTCGTAATAGAGGTCAAAGTTGTCCTTTTCGATCGCTTTTTGCATCTCGAGGTTTAGTTTCTTCATCTTCTCGATGTGGCCGGAGGAGAGCTTATCGAAGACCTCGAGCAGTACCGAGGAGGCGAGGGCTCCGATGATCTGATAAGAATCCTTTATGTCCTTGAGGGTCAGACGATTCACCAGAACCCCGCGCCGGGGGAGGATGGTTACGAAGCCCTCGGAATCGAGCTGGATCAGGGCGTCCCTCAACGGGGTTTTGCTTATGCCGAGCTCTCTGCTTAACCTGTTGAGATTTATGAAGGAGCCGGGAAGGAGGTTTCCTTTATTCATTTCGCTTCTTAGATAATCGTAGACCTGCTCCCGCAATAGCTTAAGATTGATGATTTCCTTTTTCCTCATAAGCAGTCCGCACCATCTATGTGCCCTAAGTATCTAATATGTAATATATCAGATATCAGAGGGAGGAGTCAAGGGAAAATCTCGCCTCGCCTTCGAAGGAGGTTGATATCCTTGACAAGCGGAGAAAAATCCCTATTATGAAGGGGGTGAAGGATGAAATTGATACCTCCAGGGTGAGAGAGATCACTGATGAAGGGAAAGAAGCTATTCCTTTCTGGTTTTTTTTATGCGAGCCACCAGCTTAGACTTCCCGGAGGACGAAAGGAGCCCCTTCACCGCCATCGTTTCAAGATAGAGGCGGTGGTGGAGAGGGGGAGGGACTCGTTTCCCCTTCCCGAACTTATCCGGGCGTTCGAGGAGAGCATTCGTCCCTTTGACGAGGCAAATGTGAACGAGATCCCCGAGTTTAAAGAGGAGCTGAACCCCTCCACCGAGAATATGGCTTATTACCTTTTCGGGAGGCTGGAGAGGCTCCTTCCCAAAAACTGCCATCTGAGAAAGGTAACCCTCTGGGAGACGGAGGATTCCGCTGCCTCCTACATCGTGGTTGGGGTCTTATAAGAGGGAGGTTTTTCGATGTGGTCCTTATGGCTTCAATTTATCATCTTCTCTGCCATCATCATCTATGCTGGCATAAGGCTTTCTTTCTTGGGGGATAAGATAGCGGAGAAAACAGGTTGGGGGAGGACCTTCATCGGGGTTGCCTTCCTCGCCCTGGCGACCTCTCTGCCCGAGGTGACCACTTCCCTTGCTGCTGTTTCCATCAGGGCGGTTGATATCGGGGTGGGGAATATCTTGGGGAGCAACGCCTTCAACCTGTTGATAGCTGGTTTCGTCCTCCTCCTGGTGAAGAGGTTCTTCGGGACCCCCAAATCCCGGTCGAGTCATCTTCTTTCCGGCTCTTTGGGGATCCTACTTTGTGCCCTCGTCGGAGGAGCGATCCTCTTTCGCCGTCTCTCTCCGGGAAGCCTCCCCAGTCTTTGGGGAATAGGAGGGGAGTCCTTTATTCTGTTTCTGGTCTATCTTTTGGGAATGAGGATGATCTTCCGGGAGGAAAGAAGGATCATTGCCGAGGAGGAGCCCTCCATCCCTTCGGTTACCACCTCCTCCCTTGCACTATTTTCCTTTTTCGCCCTCTATACCGCTCTCATCCTCTTCTCCGGAATAAGGCTTGCTAAGCTCGGGGATGTAATTGCCACTCATCCCTTTTCCATTTTGGGGAGGAAGGTCCTTCTTGGGCAGACGGTGGTAGGGCTTTTTCTGATAGCGATAGTTACCTCTCTTCCCGAGCTCGTCGTCTCGATGACCTCTCTCAAGATCGGTGCTTACGATATGGCGGTGGGGAACCTTTTAGGGAGCAATATGTTCAACCTGATGATCTTCAGCTTCGCCGATTTCATCTATCCCCGTTCCTCCCTTTTCGCCTCGGCAAGCCTCGGTAATTTGGGAATAATCGCCCTCATCATCGCGATGACCGCGGTGGTGATGCTCGGTTCTGCCCTCCCCGGTGAAGAAAGGAGGTTCAAGCTCGAGGGATTGGCTATAATCTCCCTTTATTTTCTGGGGAGTTTTCTTCTGGTGAGGTTAAACCTGGTTATAAGATAAGGAGGAAGGGATATGGAATGCCCCAATTTGAAGAAGAACCTTGCTCGATGCAACTGCACCTATGAACCCTGTAGCCGTAAGGGAAAGTGTTGTGAATGCCTTGCTTATCACTTAAGCCATAGGGAGCTTCCCGCCTGCTTCTTCCCTCCGGAGGTGGAGCGGACCTACGATCGCTCAATCGAGCGTTTCCTTTCGCTCAACCGAGGATAGGGAGGCGGTCTTTTCTTCCTCGAGGTGTTCCGAGAGGATTTCCACGATATGGCGGACCCTGATCGAGAGACGGTTCCGCATTACCCCTTCCCTGAGGTAAATGATACACCCGGGGCAGTCGGTTGCCACCACCTCTGCCCCGGATTCTTTTATCTTCTCTATCTTCTTCTGGTTTATCTTGGTCGCCACTTCGGGGTAGAGGATGCTGAAGAGCCCCCCGAAACCACAACAGAGGTCCGCTCCCTTCATCTCCTTAAATTTCTCCCCCAAGGAGAGGGAAAGGAGCTTCCTCGGTTCCTCCTCAATCCCCTGAACCTTCTTCAGATGGCAGGGGTCGTGGTAGGTGGTAAGGCTGTCTTTCTCCTTTGGCAGAAAGTGGAATAGCTCCCGGTGGTGGTAGATGAATTCGGTTATATCCATTACCTTTATCTCCTTCCCCTTTCTGTTCTTGAACTGGTAGTAGTGTTTGAGAGCACCACCGCAGGTAGCGCAGGCGGTAACGATCGTTTCCACATCGGTTTTCTCAAAGGCGGAGATGTTTTTTTGAGCGAGTTTATTGGCGAGTTTGCTCATCCCAGAGTAAGAAGCAGGAAGACCACAGCATACCTGATCCCTCGGCACCACCACGGTGAACCCCGCTTTGGTGAGGAGGGCGATCGTCTTTTCCCCCACCTCAGGAAGGAGATAGTTGGTAGCACAGCCGACGAAGAAACCTATCTTGCCCCGTATCTTTCCTTCCCCTTCGTTTTCGCCCTGATATCGGGGAATGAAGAACCGGGAAGCGATGGGAGGAAATATCTTATGATAGCGAAGAAAGGGTATGGGGAAACGGAGCCTGAGTCCGCTTTCTTTAGGGATCTTCCTCAGGAATATCTTCTGAAGGATCCTTCCGAGAGAGAATAGAAACCGTTGCCATAAAGCTGGGTGAAATGCGGAGAGGATGAGTCTTCTCGTAAGCGGCACCCCGAAGGTATCGGAAAGCTCCTTCCTCGCGGGAAGCATTATACGGAGGTAATCGACGCTCATCGGGCAGTTCGCCTGGCAGGTACCGCAGAGAAGACAGAGGGAGAGAACCTTCAACAGCTCCTTTCTCTCCGGAATCTCGCCCGCCACCTTCTTTTCCACCAAGGCGAGCTTTCCCCGGGCGACTGCCGGTTCTACCCGAAGCACATCGAACACAGGGCACACGCTTCGGCACAAACCGCACTTAACACAGCGAAAAAGGACATCCTCCGGTAGTGCTTCAAGATGGTATTCGGGATACATCGTTTCTCCTATTTCAGATCAGGGTTTGTTCGATCCAATCGAGGTAATCGGCTGAGCCCTCGCTTATCTCGATCGCCACCACCTCAGGACATTCGTAGGAGTGGAGGGATTTTATCCTTTCTTCCACCCGGCTTACCAGGTTTTCCTTCGTCTTTATGAGGAGAAGCGTCTCCCCACTTTTCTCTATCTTCCCCTGCCACCAGTAGCGAGATCGGATCTTGGGGATGATGTTGACGCAGGCAGCGATCCTATCCTCAAGGAGGGCGTTTGCTATTTTCTCAGCTTCTTTCTCCGTCTCGGTGGTGGTAAATATGATAACCTTCTTTTCCATCCTCTCATCTCCCCCATCTTTAAGCCCTTTATGATAGATTATTTCCCTTCTTATTGCAATAAGGGCAAATTTCCTTGGTAGTTTACTCCTTCTTATGGTATAGTATTAAATCAAAAGAGCTTCGCCCTATTTAGTTAAGGAGGGTAAATGATAAGGTTCGGTACCTCCGGCTGGCGAGGGATAATTGGGGAGGAGTTTACCTTCCACAACCTCCGCCTTCTGTGTCAGGCTATTGCCAATATATTGAGAGCGGACGGGAATTCAGAAAAAGGGGTGGTGATCGGTTATGATACCCGCTTTCTATCGGAAAGGTTTGCCCAGGAAGCGGCTAAGATATTTACCTTCAATCGGGTAAAGACCTATCTTACCCGTCGGGATGTGCCAACACCAGCCCTTTCCTACGAGGTGAGGAAGAGGGAGACGGCGCTTGGCTTGAACATCACTGCTTCCCACAATCCTCCGGAATACAACGGGGTGAAGCTCTTTACCGGCAACGGTGCCACTGCCCTTCCCGAATTCACCGACCGGGTAGAAGAGGAGGTGGTGCGGGTGGCAAAGGAGGGGATACGGAGCGAGTACTATCTGAGCGAGTATTACCTCGAGGAGATAGACCCGAGGGAGGAATATCTCTCCCTTCTTTCTGAGCGGGTGGACCTCGAACTAATAAGGAAATCGGGTTTGAAGATAGCCCTCGATCTCCTTTATGGAACGGCGCGGGAGTATCTCGATGAACTTCTACTTGAGGCTGGTTGCCCCCTCGAGGTGCTTCATAACTTCCGTGATCCCTACTTCGGGGGATATAGCCCGGAGTCGAAGAAGGAGAACCTTCTTGAGCTGAGGAAGGTACTTCGGGAGAGGGATTGTCAGCTTGGGCTTGCCACCGATGCCGATTCCGATCGCTTCGGGGTGCTCGATGAGGGTGGGGATTACATTGCCCCAAACTACATTCTTGCCCTCCTCTTTCGTTATCTTCTTAAATCGAGGAAGATGAAAGGGGGAGTGGCGCGGAGTGTAGCTACCACCCACCTGATCGATGCCATTGCTGAGAGGAGCGAGATTGAGGTCTATGAGACCCCGGTCGGCTTCAAGTATATTGGAGAGCTCATCCTCGAGGATAAGATAATCCTTGGGGGAGAAGAGAGTGCTGGCCTTTCCATAAAGGGGCATATCCCGGAGAAGGATGGGATATTGGCTTGCCTCTTGGTGGCGGAGATGGCTTCTTATTACAAGAAGAAGCTCCTTCATCTCCTGGAGGATATCTATCGGGAAGTGGGAAGGAGGTTCTTCCAGCGAAAGGTTCAGATAAGTTCTGCTTCCCATCTGGAGAAGAAGGTGAAGGAGAGGATGTCATCACCCCCTTCTGAGTTTGCCCGGAGGAAGGTGGTCAAGGTGAGCGATGTGGATGGTCTTAAACTCGTCTTCGAGGATGGGAGCTGGTTTCTTATCCGCTTTTCCGGTACCGAGCCGGTGATCCGCCTCTATGCAGAGGGGGAGACGCCGGACAAGGTCGATGAACTCATAGATTTTGGAAGGAGATATTTCCTTGAGGCTTAGTGGAGGAGGTCTTCGCTGATGATAATAGAGGATGTTTATGCTCGAGAGATCCTCGATTCCCGAGGAAATCCCACCGTTGAGGTGGAGGTAGTGCTTGAAGGTGGTGTTATGGGTAGGGCTGCGGTGCCCTCTGGAGCGTCAACCGGTGAGCGAGAGGCGATTGAACTCAGAGATGGCGATCCTGCCCGTTATTCGGGTAAAGGGGTGCAGGAGGCAGTTCGTAATGTAAATTCGATTATCGCTGATGCCATTATCTCCGAGGAGATGGAGGCGGTGGATCAACTTGGTATTGATCGACTTTTGATAGAGCTCGATGGAACGGAAAACAAGAGCCGTCTTGGGGCAAATGCCATCCTCGGGGTATCGCTTGCGGTGGCGAAGGCAGCAGCTGAGTATCTCGGGCTTCCCCTCTACCGCTATCTGGGAGGGGTTTCCGCCCGGGTGCTCCCCGTCCCTCTGATGAATGTTATAAATGGCGGTGCCCATGCAGACAACAACCTGGACATTCAGGAGTTTATGATCGTTCCCGCTGGCGCCTCCTCCTTTTCCCAAGCCCTGAGGATGGGTTCCGAAGTGTTCCATCAGTTGAAGAAGGTGCTCAAGGAGAAGGGGCTTGCCACCTCGGTAGGCGATGAGGGTGGGTTTGCCCCTGATCTTTCCACGAACGAAGAGGCGATCGAGCTTATCCTTAAGGGGATAGAGAAAGCGGGATATAAACCAGGGAAGGATCTCTTTATCGCCCTCGATGCAGCAGCAAGCGAATTCTACGAGAATGGTAGTTATCGTTTAGCCGCCGAGGGTAAAGAACTCTCCCCCGAAGAGCTCGTCTCCTATTACGAAAACCTTCTTTCCCGTTATCCCATAATCTCGCTCGAGGACGGAATGGCGGAGAATGATTGGGAGGGATGGCGGTTGCTGACCGCTCGGCTGGGGGATAAGGTCCAGCTGGTGGGGGATGACATCTTCGTCACCAACAAGAAGATAATCGCTAAAGGGATAAGGGAGAGTATAGCCAACTCGGTGCTTATCAAGCTGAACCAGATAGGCACTGTATCGGAGACGATCGAAGCAGTGGAGCTCGCCCATCGAGCGGGATACACCACCGTTATCTCCCATCGCTCGGGCGAAACCGAGGATACCAGCATCGCCGATCTCGCCGTCGCCCTGAATAGCGGGATGATAAAAACCGGCTCCCTTTGTCGGAGCGAACGGATCGCTAAGTATAACCAGCTTCTAAGGATCGAGGAGGAGCTTGGCGATGAAGCGGTCTTCCTCGGATTAGGAGCTTTCCTGCCCTACAGGGATAGGGGGGGTTAAACTGAGGAAGGTAATTAGGGTGATAATGGGGTGAGGCGGATCCTTTACATCCTTCTCGGGGCTATGGTGATAGGCCTTATCCTCCTCTCCATCGCCGGGGACAGGGGGCTGGTGGAACTTTCCCGAAGGAGGATAATCGTTTCTCAGCTCGAACGGGAGATAGAGCAGTTGCGAGTTGAGAACGCCAGGCTTTCCCGCGAGGTGGAAGCATTAAGAAGCGATTGGAGTTATCTTGAGAAGCTCGCCCGTGAAGAACTCGAGATGATAAAGCCAGGAGAGGTACTCCTTCTTCTTCCTTCGGATAGCAACCTCCCCTCAAAAGGGGGAAAGCGATTAGTCCTTCCTCGCGGAGATGAAGAGCCCCATTACCCCGATGTGAGAAAGCGCCCCGGCAAAAAGTAGTGCCTCGAATTGCCTATTCAATACCGACCCCACAAAAAGGACGAAGAGTCTCAAATCCCTTTTTATGAGTTTGGCGATGAGGCCTCGGTTCGGTTGTGGCTTGTGGTAGCGGAGAGCGAACTCCTTTTTGGCGTAGCTCGGCATAATGAAGCCGATTCCCGCTATCGTTCCCAAGATCCAGGGGACGCTACCAGAAGCTGCCTGCCAGGCACTGTAGGTGATCCCTAAGGCGATTACGATGTCGGCATAACGGTCGGTGACCGTATCGAACCATCCGCCGAAGGGACTGCATTTGAAGGTGAGCCGAGCCACCTCCCCATCGCAGCCATCAAGCACCGAGGCGAATTGGATCAGGATACCGGCAAGAAAGATGTAGGAATAACTGCTCTTAGCGAAGAGGAAACCGCCTATGATACAAAGGAGGAAGCTCGTTACCGTTATCAGATTGGGCAGTATCCCCCAGTCGGCGAGATAAGAGGAGAGAAAGCGGGATAAACGGCGATTGAGATATTGGGAGACAAAGCCATCCTCGTCCTTGGAGCTAATATGGGAAAGAAGTATCCTTTTTGCCTTTTTAAGATCTTCTTTCGTATCTACATCCTGCCAGAATAGCCCCTCGGTGGGGATGAAGAACATATTTCCTCGCTCAACGAGCTTCCTTATCCCCCCGGTAAGGGTGTAATCTCCCTCCTTGGCAGAGGCGCGGAGGGCGGGGAATAGGGTGGGGAAGCAGAAAAAGGCGCCGGTGTCGAGCCCATCAAATGAGGAGAGCTCCTTTCCGATAGCCACCAGCCGTTCCCCCTCAATCCGTACCTTGGTCGCCTCTTCCGTATCCTTTTCCTTATCCCAATTGAGGTCCACGGCGAGGAGGCAGCCATTCCTTAACCTTTTACCCTGAGCTATGAGCTTCTTCAGGATGTCCGGAGCAACTATATGATCACTCATAAGGAGGAGGAAAGGCTCATCCTCTTTTAGGTAGGGGGAAACTGCCAAGGCGGAGCTCCCGTTGCCCAGGGTCCAATCATTGTTCTCCACCACCCGGATGGTGAGGCGATATCTCCTTTCCAGCTTCCGGAGGTATGAGGTCATTATCTTCTTCTTATACCCCACCACCACGAGGAATTCGGTGACCCCTGCCTCGCGAGCGGAGAGGATTGCCCGTTCGATAAGGGTTAAGCCGAGAAGTTTGGTGAGCGGTTTCGGGGCGTTCCCGATGTGCGGTTTTATCCTTCTTCCTTCCCCAGCTGCGAGAATTACCGCCTTCACCTTATCCCCCTTTGTTGTTTGTTAGATAGATTTGATAAGGTTATAGCTTAAAATTGCTCCTCCCGGGGCTTGAACGCTCCCCTTTTGCTAAGGAAGAGATGGCGTCCCCAAGGGGATTTGAACCCCTGTTGCCGGCTTGAAAGGCCGGTGTCCTAACCTGGCTAGACGATGGGGACGCTTTAGTTATAAAAAACAAGCGCCTTTTTTATATTAAGGTTTCTTCCAAAAACTTCAACCCCTTTTTGAAAGGAAGAAACCTCAGGAGAAGAATGAGAATAATTATGGTGAGCCGTGCTGGATTCGAACCAGCGACCCTCTGCTTAAAAGGCAGATGCTCTACCTGCTGAGCTAACGGCTCACCACTTGTATTTTAGGTTCAATCCTTATTTATGTCAAGGAAAATGGGTTTAGGGTTTTAGTAAGGGGTCGGGGTGATATTTTTCAAAATAGCATAATGCAGGGACAGCCGCAAACGGCCTGTCCGTTTCTCATCTTTTGGCTGCCTCCTTCCCTGTTAGCGGAATTAATCTAAAATCAGTAAGAAGATAGCCTCGCATCTCCAAGAAAATTTCCGAACCGGATCAGGCGATTTTTTAATTTTTTTTTCTTGACATACCTTAAAATTGAGGCTGATAGTATAAGTATAATATTTTCCAGAAGGAGCAGGAAGTAATATTATTATACTAGTTGAAGTAAGGGAGAGATTAACTAACTAGTTTTGGAAGGAGGGATTTAAGAGGTGGAAATTAAAGCTCTTAGTAGTAGGTTTGTGTATGGTCGTTTTTGGCTCGATTTTGGTCTCCTTTCAAGAGATCCCTAAGCCTAGTGCAGGCGGTCCATGCGAGTACTATTGTGTGATAACCAAAGTTCTTCAGAATCAGAATAGGAGAATGCTGACAGGAAATGTGAATACTGAATGTGAGTGGTGGCTGCCATCTCCTCATACCACCACTTGGACAAACTTATGCGTTAATTCGAATCTGGGTCTTCGTGTATCGGGTGGTTCTCAATTCATGGGATGGCACCCAGGCGAAGGGTGGAATTGTTGTCACCAGTGGTGGCCCACTCCCAATTGTGTTTATTACAACTATGCCGCCTGTACCCAGCAATTTACGACGCATGGTCCTTGCCAGCATGCTTCAGGTGAGCTCTGGATTGATACCGACGAAGATATGGGATGTATTCTCTGTAGAGGTTATGTAGTAACTTCCACGGGAAACTTTATGTGCATCTATGACGATGATGGTGGTGTGGGGGATGATTTTATCCAGAGGATGAACTTTCCCGATTTAAGTGTTACATTACCAAATGACATGGGCAAGGGCGGGTGTAGCTCTTACGTCTACTCTGGATGGGAAACTCCTTCTTCGTGGCAAGACCCTGGTTATATGATTGTTAAATCTGAGCTCCGGCTTGGTGCCCGTGCAGCGCTTAAGAAAATTTGCGAAGGACCGGAGCCGGAACCCCAAAGGATGATCATCGGGAGTGTTAAAAATCACCTAACTACAAATAATCATTCTCCGATTACCGTTACACCTCATTCAACGGAGAAGAAGCTAATAAAAGGCTGCATAAAAGATAAGATCACCCTTCAGCCGATTAAAGGGGTCAAGGTTTCGGTTATAAAGGGAAAAGCGACCAGTGAGGATGAGAAAGCAAAAGCACCGATAATAACCGTTACCAATGACACCGGTGATTTCTACCTTGAGTGCGATTACGACGATGCTATCCTGGTGGTTGATGCTGAAGGGTACGCCATTGCTAGGAGGGCATTGATTTTCAATAAAGGGGAGGCGGTCAAGTATAAGGAAATTGAGCTTTCGCCAGCATCGATAGCAAAAGGAGGAATAAGGGATAGAGTTACTAAAGCTCCGGTTAAAGCCGCCAATGTTATAATGGCGATGATTTCTCCTTTTGAGGCTGAAATAAAGACAGTAGCTACCGATGATAGCGGATCATACGAGGCGGAGAGGTTGCCCGATGGAAAGAAGTATATAGTGATCATGGCCGAAGGCTATAACGCTGAGACAAGGGAGTTTGAGTTAGCGAGTAGCGAGGTTAGGTCCGGGGTTGACTTTGAGCTTACTAAGGCAGGGAGTATCTCCGGGTATGTGGTGGATAAAAACGGTAATCCGGTAAATGGGGCTCATATAGAGATTGTTTATAAGGATCTGCTTCCCTCTTCTCCGCTCAAGTTTAATTATTGGCACACCGGCACCATAGAGACAATATATGAAGGGTTTTTCTATGTGGGTAACATCCAGTCGTGGAAGAGATTTGTGATTGAGGTGACGCACAATGATTATAAACCGTTTAAATCTCCACTCCTAAGTCTTAAGCCCGGAGAGGAGGCAGAAGGGTTAAAGATCTTATTGGAGGGTAAGTGATGAAATTTAACTTAAGGGGGAGGATAGCGCTCATTATACTTCTCTTTACTTTTCCCTATTTTGCTTTTTCTGCTTATGCCGGGGAGAAGGAGAAAACGCCGCGGTTTGAAATCTTATTCTCCGGCGGCGCCTCGTATGCCACCTCCCGCGTCGGTTTCTCGCCCGGGGTCGGTTTTTCTTATTATCTTAGAAAGAACCTTGCTCTTTCACTCGACTTCGGCGTAGCCTTTAGTATTCCCGAGCTTGATTTCCGTGAGTTCGGGATACCGGTTGGTGAAGCTGTCCAACATACTGAGATAAGAGTGGAGAATCAATACCGTCTATTTTCTTTTCTCAGTGCCGAGTATTCTTTCGATATTTCCCCTCAAGTTAAGCCTTTTCTTACCGCCGGCGTTGGCTGGTGTCGTGATTATGCCGGCTTTTCTGTTTTTACCTGTGGCCGGTACTATCCGGACCCTTCGTGGTTCGTTTGGTACGAAACTAATATCGGAGATTATAAGCATCGTGAGGATAGGTTCCCTCTTCTCCTTTTTGGCGGTGGCATCAAATATTATGTGAGGGAGAAAGATTTCCTCAAGGTTACCCTGCGGGGATTAGGTTTTGGAAGCGATTTTACCACCTACCAATTGATCGTCGGCTGGGGTTTCAGGTTTTAAAGATATAAAATGGGGAATAAGGATGGAAAAATCAAATAGATTGCTCAAGAATAGAAAAATAAGCTTTCTTCTTCCCCTTTTCATGTTTTTGCTTTTCATTTCTTTATCGGTGAAAGCAGGGGAAGGAAACGGAGATGACAAAAATAGTATAACTGCCTATCTCAGTGGTTATTTTTATTGGGAAGAGACAGAAGGCAGTTTTATTTCCTTTCACCTGGAGTATGAACGGAGGTTATCCCGCCGCCTTTCCCTTGCAATATCAGTGGGATATACACCCTTATTGAACTATTACGAAAATTCAGGTTTAGCCTGGGATAGTTTTCACCAAAAGGTCGGCGATAACTTCAGCCAGATCTCAGATGGTTCTCTGCTGATCTTTGATTTCGGCTGTTATATCTATTTTTATCAGTCTGATAATGAAGAATTTTTTGCCTATGTCGGAGGGAGCACCTGTTTATCAAAGGAAAACTATGAGATGATCGATAATAAATCTCCTCTTACTGAGAGCTATTCCTTCTTGCATTTCTCCATTTTCTCCCTTGGTGATATGGGAATAGGTTACAGTTATAAGATTAATGAGCGTTACTCCATTAGAGCTGATTTAAAGATGCTAGATCTTGCACTCTTTTTTGTAGGTCAAGCGCGGCCTGCGCCCCGAGTGAGTATTGGCTTATCCTACAGTTTTTGAGGTTAACCTTAACTATAGGTTATCTTACAAAGAAACAAGATATTTTAACTGTAACAAGTCTGGTTCCCTGCTTCTCATCTTGAAGAAAATTTTAACACTGGATTAGAGAACCCCGATTTTATTCTGAGAGCCATCCGGAAAGTACCGATTCTCGCCGGGCGATCATCTCCTCCCGGGCGGCGCCGGTCGAGATGAGCGATATATCGAGCTCGAGAAGGTCGGAGAGGTAGGTGAGATAATCCCTTGCCCGTTTCGGGAGCTCCTCGTAGTTGGTTATCCCCTTGGTCTTTTCTTGCCAACCAGGAAGCGTCTTGTATATCGGTTCGCATTCGGCGAGGATGAAAGGTTCTGCGGGAAATTCCTTGATGACTCTCCCCTTGTAGCGGTAAGCGGTGCAGACCTTGATCTCGGAGAAGCCATCGAGGACATCGAGTTTGGTGACCGCCATCGTGTCGAGACGATTGATCCTTTTGGCATAGGAGGCGAGCACCGCATCGAACCAACCACATCGCCTTGGACGGCCCGTGGTAGCCCCGAATTCACCACCCTCTTCCCGCATTCTTTCCCCTTCCTTTCCGGGAAGCTCGGTGGGAAACGGTCCCTCACCTACCCGGGTGGTATAGCATTTGGTCACCCCCATCACGCCATCGATCCAGGTAGGAGAGACCCCAGCACCGGTACAGGCACCTCCGGCAAAGGCGTTTGAGGAGGTGACGAAGGGATAAGTCCCGTGGTCGACATCGAGCATCGTTCCCTGCGCCCCCTCGAATAGCACCGATTTCCCCGCAGATAACGCCTCGTTTATTACCAAGGAGGTATCGGTTATGTAAGGGGATAGAAGCTCGCCATAACGGCAATAGCTTCGATAGATAGCATCCAGCTCCATCGGCTTTAGGTGGTATACTTCCTTTATAAGCGGGTTGAGAATGGCAAGGTTCCTTTCGATCTTCTCCTTTAGGTAATCCGGGTGGAGGAGATCGCCTATCCTGAGCCCGATCCTCGCCATCTTGTGCTGATAACAGGGACCGATTCCCCGTTTCGTGGTTCCTATTCGTCCTTTGCCTAAAAGGGTTTCCAGCCCCTCCTCTATGGATAGATGATAGGGAAGGATGAGATGGGCTCGATCGCTTACCTTAAGGTTTTCGTTGACTTCGACACCAGCTTTTCTCAGGTCTTCTATCTCGCTAATGAGGGCAGAAGGGTCGACCACCACCCCGTTTCCGATGATGGCGAGTTTCCCCCTTCTTATTATCCCCGAGGGGATGAGGTGGAATACCAGTTTTTTCCCCTTAAAATAGACGGTATGTCCCGCGTTGTGTCCTCCCTGATAGCGGACAGCGATGTCGAAGTGGTCCATAAGGTAGTCCACTACCTTGCCTTTCCCCTCATCGCCCCATTGCATTCCTACCAGTATAATATTGGGCATAATAAAAACCCCCGTTTACTCTTTTTCCTCAACGGGAGATTTCATATTACCATAATTCCCCCTGTCAAAACAAGGATTATCAGGTTTAACTACATTGAATGTTGATGAGCAATGTGGTATCATTTTTCGAGGTTTTTAAAACAATAATTGTCAACCGATAGATTGGGGAGGAGAGAGGATGACGAGGACGGTGAAAGCGCCAAGGGGAACAAAGCTCTCCTGTAAGGGCTGGGGCCAGGAGGCGGCGATGCGGATGTTGATGAACAACCTTGATCCTGAGGTGGCGGAGAAGCCCGATGAACTCATCGTATATGGTGGTACGGGGAAGGCGGCTCGAAACTGGGAATGCTTCGACAAGATCGTGGAGACATTGAAGGAGCTGGAGAACGACGAGACCCTCCTTGTCCAGTCGGGAAAGCCGGTGGGTGTTTTCAAGACCCATCCTGATGCCCCTCGGGTGTTGATATCCAACGCGATGCTGGTCCCTGCCTGGGCTACCTGGGAGAAGTTTTGGGAACTGGAACGGGCAGGGCTCATAATGTATGGCCAGATGACCGCTGGTAGTTGGATCTACATCGGCACCCAGGGAATCCTTCAAGGTACCTATGAGACCCTCGCTGCCTGTGCCAAGAAACATTTCGGCACCAGCCTGAAGGGGAAGCTGGTGGTCACTGCCGGCTTGGGAGGTATGGGCGGAGCCCAGCCCCTTGCCGTTACGATGAACGAGGGGGTGGCTTTGGTGGCTGAGGTGGACCCGGAGAGGATAAAAAGGAGGCTCGATACCGGTTATCTCGATGTTATGACCGATGATCTCGACGAGGCGATTAAGCTTGCCCTCGAGGCGAAGAAGAAGAAGGAGGCAAAATCGATAGGACTTCTTATGAACGCCGCCGACTTCCTCCCGGAGCTCGTCCGCAGGGATATCATACCCGATGTCCTCACCGACCAGACATCCGCCCACGATATCCTAAACGGCTATGTCCCTCACGGGATGGAATATAAGGAGGCGCTTGAACTCAGGAGAAAAAACCCCGAAGAGTACAAGAAGCGAGCGCTTTCCTCCATCGCCGTTCATATGGAGGCGATGCTCGAGCTGAAGAAGCGGGGCGCGGTCGCCTTCGATTATGGGAACAACATCAGAGGGCAGGCGATAAAGGCTGGGATCAAGGATGCCTTCGACATACCGGGCTTTGTCCCCGAATATATCAGACCCCTCTTTTGTGAAGGACGTGGTCCCTTCCGCTGGGTAGCCCTTTCCGGTGATCCCAACGACATTCGGGTGACCGATGATCTGGTTCTTGAGCTCTTCCCGGAGAACGAGATCCTCTGTCGTTGGATAAGGCTTGCCCGGGAACGGGTAAAGTTCCAGGGACTTCCCAGCCGTGTCTGCTGGCTGGGCTATGGGGAGAGGGCGCTTTTCGGCACCAGGATGAACGATCTGGTGGCAAAGGGCAAGATATCGGCGCCGATAGTGATAGGGCGTGACCATCTCGATACTGGCTCAGTCGCCTCGCCCAACCGGGAGACCGAGGGGATGAGGGATGGCTCCGATGCGATTGCCGATTGGCCCATCTTGAACGCCCTTCTCAATGCGGTGGCTGGTGCTACCTGGATCTCGGTGCATCATGGAGGTGGAGTGGGTATCGGTTACTCCATCCATGCGGGTATGGTCATCGTTGCCGAGGGGACGAAGAACGCTGAGGAGAGGCTCCAGAGGGTGCTCACTACCGATCCAGGGAGCGGTATCGTCCGCCATGCCGATGCTGGATATCCTGAGGCGATCAAAACCGCTAAAGAAAAGGGAGTGAAGATACCATTCCTCAAATGAGAGATTAACGAGGGCGAGGGTGGAGTATGTTCCTCAAGGAGGAGAAAATCAAGCCCCTCGCCCTCGCTCCCTTTTTGAAGCAGGCGAAGAGGATGATCGAGGAGGCGTTCTCGCGGGCGAAGGTGGCTTCGCTAAAACCTCTCCTCTCGAAGAGAGGAATGATAGAGCTCAATTTCCCCCGTTTCTTCCCCGTGAAGGGATATGTCACTTCTAACCAGGCGATGCTCATCCTTTCTTCCTTCCTCAGGAAGGTCTCCCCGGTTAGATTTGAATGGAAAGGGGAGAGAATATTCAGGAAGGGAGGGAGGGTTTATTTGGTGGCGATGCTCCTTTATAGATTGAAGGCTGAAGGGCGGATGATCTCAAGTTCTCTTTTCTTCGTGCTCAATTGGGAGGAGGAAGAGAAGCGGTATCTTCTTTGCCGCATTTGGGCGGTGGATTGATGAAGAAAAGATGGTTCATCATAGCTTTCTTTATTCTCCTTGCCTCGGTCCTTCTTGCAGATAGCCTTTCCGACTTCAGAAGGTTCCCCCCTTTTATCACCTTTTCTCTTCCCCTTTTCTCTCTGGGGTTTCTCCTTTTTCTCATTCGTCTCCGGCGCCGTTTGGGCTGGGGATGGTTTCCCATTTTTCTGGCTTTTCTTCTCCTCTTGGCTTCATTCGCCGGAGCAGGGCTTCTTTCCCTAAGATACTATGTCTATTCCCAGCCTCGCCAGTTTCGAGAGAGGGAGATGAGGAGACGGGCGCTCGAGATCGAGGACAAGGTGAAGGCGCTTTATGCTCAAGCGGAAAGGATGGGGAAGGAATTGGCAGGGAGAATTTCTTCATCGGGGAATTCTTTCTCCACCCTCCAACTACCTGGTAAAGGAAAAGCTTCACATTGGGGTGTCTCTTTATATAACAGGGAAGGAAAGCTCATCTTCTGGCGAGGAAATGTATTTGAAGCTCCTGCCCTTCCCCTGAAAGGCAAGGGTAGCTCTCCTTTTGTGGGAAGGAATCTGGTCAATGTCTGGTTGAATTTTTCCTTCCCCTTAAAAGGGGGAAAGGATGGGGTTATTCTTCTCCATTATCTTGTCTCCTCTGAGCTCTCGTTTGGCCATTCAGCAAAAGAGGGAGCTCTCTTCCCCGCTATCAATGATAGGGTGAGTATAAGATGGCTCGATTTCCGTGAGGATACAGCCGAGCTCCGTCAGGTATTTGAACAATATGGGAAGTTCTTCTTCAGTCGACCTGAGGGGGGGAGAGAAGTCCTCTATTATCCCTTGATCCTTAAGGAAAGGCTCCTCGGAGTGGTGACCATAGGGGGACTGACCAGCGAGGGTTATATCGCGAGCTATGGTTTTCCGTTCAGGATCATCGTCTTTTTGACGCTTTTGTTCTTTTTTTCCTCTTTTGGAGTTTTTTTGGGTCTCAGGGCGGTTCGGACCAAGAAAATCTATTATCTTTTGCTCTCCGCGGGCGTTCTTTATGGATTTAAGTTTCTCTTTCCTCTTTTCCCCATTATAAAGGAGGCGGATAGGATTTCTTTACTTAGCCCTCTTTACTTCGCTTCAGATAATCCTTTGCTTTTTTCTCGCTTTCCCCTCGAGTTCCTCCTCGGAGGAATGATTGTGTTCTTCCTCGTCCTGGTCCTTTCTTCACTTCTCTATTCCCTGAGGAAAAGTAGGGGGGGTTATGCAATAGCTTCTTTCTTAGCCGCTTCCTTCTCGGTTTTCTTACTACTTCTTCTTACCAAGGTAGTGGCTAAAGAGGTTCTTTCCTCTTCTGGAGTGAACCTTCTTCAGCTTCCTCTTTATTCTTTAGATGTTCCTCGGATTTTTCTTCTTTTCGGTATTATATTCTATTCTGTCTCCCTGTTTTTTCTTGCCTTTTCTCTCCTCAGAGTAGCGGTAGATTCTGCAGGGAACCTTTTTGGAAAGAGGGGGTGGGTTATTGTCCTCTTGCTCATTCTTATTCCCCTTCTCCTTTATGAGGGGAAGGAGGTTGCCCCCCAGGTGGTGGCTTTTATTCTCCTTTTGATGGCGGCTCTTTTTGAGGAAAGGGTCAGGAATTGGCTTAAGGGAAGATCCCTCGCCAGCCGTCTTTTGTTTTTCTTCACCCTCTTTTTTGGCGGTGTTGTTCTTTTCCTCCCCTATCTTGTATCTGCTCACATCGAAGTGGCGAAGGGGTTTATCCATAACGCCTTCATCCCCCAGCTTCAAGGGGAGGAGGAGTGGATTCGGTTTCTCCTTTCTCGTTCCCTGGAGCAGGCTGCCTCCTCAAGGAGGGTGAGGGATGCCCTTGCCTTCTCCCGCCTCGGTGGGGTGGGAACCGCCTTTACCATTTGGCGGGAGATGCCCCTTTCCGCCTATAATTCCCTTCTCGCGGTGTACGATGGAGAGGGTAAACTGAAGGACCTCTTCTCCCTTAACCTCCCCAAGGTGGTAAGAGATAGCCTAACTCCTGGTGAGGGGAAAATAGTCCTTAAGGAGGTAGAGGCAAGGATCGGGGGAAGGGCGATTCCTCTTCTCGAAGGGCGGATCACCGTTTTCGAGGGAGGCAAGCCACTCGGTACTATCCTCGCCCTGACCCCTTTGGGCTATCGTAGTCTTCCTTTCCTGTTAAGGGAGAGTGCTTACTCCGAGCTTATTCGGTCCTCCAAACTCGATCTTTCAGAAGAGAGGATCAGAAGTTACCATCCGGTGTTTACCGCGTACGGAAGGGATGGCAGGTTTCTTTTCAGCTCGGGCGATCTCGTTCTCCCGTTCCCCCAAAAATCGGAATTCGACCATCCCCTGAGTACCGAGCTGGAGGTTGGTGGGAGGAGGTATCTCATCTTTTACCTCCCATCAGGGGATGAACTGTTGGTAATAGGTATCCCTTTTATCTCCTTCAGGGATTATCCCTTTCTCATCCTTGGTTTTTTTGTACTTGCCGTTATCTGCTTCTTGTTTTTTGCCTTTTTATGGTTTCTCCTCTCCCTCGAGAAAGAAGGAGGCTTTCCCTCTCCCATCCGGTTCATCCGGGGTAGTTTCTATCGAAGATTGGTTTTCGTTTTTCTTCTCCTCTCTGTGGTTCCCATCCTATTTCTCACCTTTTATCTTCACCGTTACCTTGGGGCACGGCTTCGGATGGAGGTCCTCAGGCAGGGGCGGGAGACGGTGGAATTCGCCCGTCGGGTGGTCGAGGACTACATTGTAAGTGAAGAGGGGAAAGGCAGAACCTCATTTCCTCTCACCGATACCTTAGCTCAGGCGGTGAGCGGATGGATAAATCGAGATATAGATATCTACCTTCAAGGAGAACTGGTTGCTTCGAACCGAAGGGAGCTTTTCTCGGCGGGCATTCTTCCTTCGCGGATAAATGGAGAGATATACGAAAAGCTGATCTCGGACAGGATACCATTTGCCTCCGCTACGGAGGAGATAGGGGGGTTCCGCTATCTGGTGGTGAGCAGTACTATCGATCTTCCCAACGAGAGCCGTGCCATCCTTTCCATACCCCTCACTTTGGAGGAGCGGGGATTGCGAGAGGAGCTCGCCGATGTGAGTGAAGTCCTTCTTCTCTCTTCTCTTTTGCTGGTGGTGGTGGCGTCCCTTGTCAGCTACTCCATTGCCCGAAGGTTGACCAAACCGGTGAAGGAGCTTACCTCGGCAACGGAGGAGATATCCCGGGGGAATTTCGATCTCACCATTGCCCCTACCACCGAGGACGAATTGAAATCCCTGGTGGAGTCGTTCAACAGGATGGCGAAAAACCTCAAGAAGCAACAGCTGACATTGAGAGAGCGAAAGGATTACATCGAGAAGATCCTTTTAAATGCCACCATAGGGATAATATCCGTTGATGAGAAGGGAAAGGTAACCACCATCAATCCGGCGGCGGTTGATATTCTTTCTTTAGAAGAAGGGGGCGTTGGGGATGAAATACTTTCTCTTCTCTCGTCGTTTTCTCCTCTTAAGGCATTTATTCTTCAATTCTTGTCTAAGAGAGAGAGGTTGGAGGGAAACATCAGGCTTTCCCTTGCTCGGGAGGTAAGGGAGCTCCAGATAAGGGCTATTCCCCTGGTAGATGAAAGGGGAGGATATTCGGGGGCTATCTTTATCATCGAGGATATAACCGAGGTGATGAAATCCCATCGTCTCTCCCTATGGGCGGAGATGGCACGGATAATCGCCCACGAGATAAAGAACCCCCTTACTCCCATCCGCCTCTCCGCCGAGCAGATCAGCCAGATACTCAAAGATCGCCCCTCAGGGTATGAGAGGCTTATAGAGAGATGTCTCGATACCATAATCGACCAGGTGAAGAACTTGCGCGAGCTTTCCTCGAGGTTCTCCACCTACGCCCGGATCCCAACCCTAAAGTTGGAGCCGACCCCTATTCCCTCCCTTATCGATGAGGTTGTTTCACTTTACCTTTCCCCCTTCAGGGGTAAGATAGAAGTTGAGACGGACATCCCCTCGGATCTTCCCTCCCTTATGGTAGACAGGGAACTCCTGAAGCGAGCGTTGGTTAACATCGTGAAGAATGCGGTCGAGGCGATGGGAGAAAGGGGCAGGATCACCTTCCGGGGGAGGAAGGAGGGCGATTATCTTCTTCTTACCATTGAAGATACCGGTCCTGGGATAGATGAGGAGATAAAGGAGCACCTCTTCGAGCCCTATTTTTCCACCAAGGCTTCTGGGGTGGGCCTCGGGTTAGCCATCACCAAGAAGGCGATAGAGGAACACGGAGGGAAGATAGAGATAGAAAGTGAGAAAGGGAAGGGGACAAAGGTTAAGATATGGCTTCCCCTTCCTTGAGCTCCGTTTTTCTTCCCAAATAGCTTTCCCAGAAGCTTGAGAGTTGAGGATGAGGGGCTATTTTTTTCGTCCGAAGGATGTACCAGGTGACGATGATCAAGATAATGGTACAAATAAGCCCGCCCTCAGGACCGTAGCTACCCCCGGTTAATATCCTCCCTTTTTGATGGATTGATCTGAGCAGTGAGGATCCCTCCGATACCCCGGAGACGGGGAGGCCAAAGATAGTTCCCATAAAGTAGTTCCAGGAGAAATGGAGCCCAGAGGGGAACCAAAGCGATCTCGTTTTAATATAGGCGATGGAGAGCCACACCCCGGCAAGCACCGTATTCACCGTAGAGAGAAGGGTTGCGTTCGGGTTTCCTAAATGGGCGAGCCCGAAGATGGTCGAAAGGATGACAATGGCAGCGATCTCGTTTGTTCCTGCAATTAGATTCTGGAAGAGGTAACCACGGAATAGCAGCTCCTCGAAAGCAGATTGGAATATGAAGAAGACCAGACTTATAAAGCCCACTTTAAAGATGAGCTCTTTTGTGATAAGGGAGGTCTCCACTTTTATAAGGCCAACCGCCCACTCAATGAGGAATATCACCCCTACCAGGATAAAGGAGATTATCAATCCCAGCAGGTACTCTTTGAGGAAGCCTTTATGAAAGGAGAAACCGATCGTCCTCGCCGGTCTTTTATCGACAAAACGGGCGAAGATGGCGGATACGAAGAGGAGAAGGAAGAAGATCAGGGATCTCTCTATCAGAAGACGATAAGGGTAAGGGATAGGTAGTGGTGGGATTAAGGATAAGGGGGCACAGATCCTTTTTACCCTGGAGACGATTATAGATACCCCGAACGCTATCGAAAACAGGGTGAGGATGAAAAACAGTATGCGCCATCCCGCCCTCAACCTTCCTTCACGGATAAGTATCGAATTATTTTTTCTTTCTCCCATCAAGAACCTCCTTGGTTAGGCTATCTTTCTGGAAGATTTTTAAAATAATATCAAAAAATTTTACGATGAGAAAAGGAATTTTGTTCCTAACCTCGCCTTGGTTCAAAATATTGGACGGGGTTTATGAGAATGCATTTAGACAAATGGGAATAACCTCCTTATATTATAATCACTTGTGGAAGTAGTTTTCGGGGGGTTCAAAAAAGTGGATTTCAATTCAAAAAAATGTATCCCAATAAAGAAGGAAATTTTGATGAGGAGGGTCTTTTTCGATTAAGTGTAAGAAAATAAGGAGCGACCTCTTGGAGATAGATTTTGAGGAAAGAGGATATGTTTTGGCATATATATTGCATCTCCTTCCTTGGAAAGGAGGTGAGAAGGGATCAAAAAAATAGGGGGATAGAGTGTGATAGATCAATTTAGTAAATAGCAAAGAGTAATGGGAGGAGGGATTTATGAAAAGAAAAATTGGATGGTTAGTGGTGTTGTTTGTCTTCGTCTTTGTGGGGGGCCTTTTTGCTCAGGAGCAGACCGGTCAGATCGTGGGCACGGTGAAGGACGAGACCGGTGCCGTTCTTCCTGGCGTGACCATCCTCGCTAAGAGCCCTTCGCTCGTGGGCTATGCCAAGACCGTTACCGATAAGTACGGTTATTATCGACTGCTCAATCTGCCACCAGGTACCTATACCATTACCGCCAGCCTGGAGGGGTTTGCCACGGTAAAGAGGGAGAACATCGAGCTCCGGTTAGGGAAGGTTCTCCGGGTTGATTTCACGATGAAGGTGGCAGCAGTGGCGGAGACGATCACCGTTACCGGAGAAGCGCCTCTCGTCGATGTGAAGAAGAGCGCTTCGGCGATGAGCATCACCAAGGAGATGTTCGCCACCCTTCCCCGGGGCCGTGACTTCCTCTCCGTGGTGGACCTGAGCCCGAGCGCCAACTTCGAGAATATGTTTGGCGGTCGGCTGTCAGTGGATGGTGCCAGTAGCTCCGAGAATGTGTTCTTCGTCGACGGTCTCGATACCAGCAGTATGTACACCGGCAACTCATTGCTCACCGTTCCCTTCGAGTTTGTTGATGAGATCCAGGTGAAGACCGGCGGTTACGAGGCTGAGTACGGCGGTTCGATGGGCGGTGTTATCAATGTGGTTACCCGGAGCGGTGGTGACACCTTCCATGGTGAAGGTGTGTTCTACTACAATGGTAGCTCTATTGCAGGGGGACCTCAGCCAACACTTCGCCTCGATCCTCTGGATCCGCATAAAGCCCAATATTTAACCTATGATGAAGATACCTGGTACCGGTTGGAGCCTGGGTTTAACCTCGGTGGGTACATCAAAAAGGGTAAGGTCTGGTTCTATAACAGCTATCTCCCGAACTATAGGAAGACCAAGCGCCATGTGACCTTTGTGCCCAGTGGGATCGAGGGTGATTATACTCGAGATCAGTACACCCACAATCTAATAGGTAAGATCACCGCTCAGCTCTCCTCCAAGATGAGGATAAGCGGTAGCTACGATCTCAACTGGTACAAATGGATTGGTGATCTTCCGAGCAGAGCTGGTACCGACAACCCAGATAAGAACTGGGCAGATACCGGTTATGTCTATCCCCGTTGGTCCGGTGCGGTCAACTTCAACTACATCCCGAACCAGAACCTTATGTTCAGTGCCAGGGCAGGATACTTCTATACCAATGTGAAGCAGTTACTTGGTCCTCCTGGTCCGAGGTACTACTTCTCTAATACCAGCAATATCGGTATTCCCGGTATTCCCCCTGAGTATCAGCATGGCACTTACTGGGCGAACTACGGCTACTATGATGGTTATCAGACGAAGAAAGACATTCAGACGAGGACGATGGCTCGGGGAGATGCGACCTACTTCTTCCGCGCTGGTGGTGAGCACAATGTGAAAACCGGTGTCCAGTTCGTGAGGATAGCGGAGGATGTGGATGATGCCTATGCCCACAAGTATTACCGAATCTACTGGAACCGGACCTATCATTCCTCATTCAAAGGTGGTGACTATAAGGGAACCTATGGCTACCTCGAGGTCCGTTGGCCCTTCGGCGTGGTAGCCAATGTCCACAGCGACAGATGGGCGATCTACGCTCAGGATAGCTGGACGATAAAGGATCGGCTCACCATCAACTACGGTGTCCGGCTGGAGAAGGAGGATATTCCTTCCTTCAGTGACCTCCCTGAGTATCAGTATCCACCGATCTCCTTTGGTTTCCTGGATAAGGTGGCGCCTCGTATAGGCTTCGCCTACGATGTCGAGGGCGACGGTAATTCCAAGCTGTTTGGAAGCTATGGCATCTACTACGATGTGATGAAGCTGTCTATGGCTGAAGGTTCTTACGGCGGGTTCAAGTGGATTTCCACCTACTATCCTCTCAATAGATTCGATTACTGGAACTTCACCGATGATACCGATTTCGGCGAGCCGATTGAAGCGATCAACTGGCGTATCCCCTCTTTTGACACCACCGATCCCGATCTTAAACCCACCGCTCAGTGGGAGCTTTCCCTTGGTTATGAGCGGAAGCTCTCCGATGTCCTCGCGATTTCCATTCGTTACATCAGGAAGCGCCTGATTAGGACGATCGAGGATGTCGGTGTGGCTACGCCCGAGGGTGAGCAGTATTACATCACCAACCCCGGATTTGGCTGGTCGGTGAGCAAGAAGATAGAGGCTGGTTTACCGCCGACCGAGAAGGCGGTGAGACACTACGACGCGATCGAGGTGAGGTTCGAGAAGCGGTACTCCGACAACTGGATGGGTGGGTTGAGCTACACCTGGAGCAGGCTGTGGGGTAACTACGCCGGTCTCGCCAGCTCCGATGAGTATGGGCGTCAGGATCCCAATGTTGAGCGGTACTTCGACCTCTGGTTTATGAACCGGGATCAGTATGGGAATGAGATCCTCGGTCTCCTTCCCACCGATAGACCACATCGGCTCAAGCTCTACGGTACCTATCACTTCGACTTCGGAATGAATGTCGGTCTCACCTTCTTTGCGATGAGCGGTACCCCGGTCTCCACTATGATCACCCTGAACAACCTGCAGGGTTACTATCCTGTCGGCAGGGGTGATATGGGTCGGACCCCGTTCTACACGATGACCAACCTCTATGTGGATTACAACTTCAAGATCGGAAAGTACACCGCTCAGATCAACTGCAACATCGACAACCTGTTCAACCAGAAGATCGCCCAGAGGGTCTATGCCTATTACAATATGATAAATATCGCGTTGACCGATGAGGAGATAATGGCCGGTTTCGATTACAAGACCCTGGTGCCGCCTGACGAGCTTGATCCTCGCTATGGGAAGGAGTACTCCTACACCAGCAAGATCAGCGCTCGCATTGGGTTCCGGCTCATATTCTAAAGTGACTTAGACGATAAGGGGGGGAGATTTTCTCCCCCCTTTATTTTTTGTTTTAATTTAGGCTTCGGGTTCTCTTGGGGAGAGCTCTTTGGTTATCTCGGCGATCCCCTTCTTTGCCTCGATGTAGAATACATCCGGCTTTTCGTCCCAACCCACTATGTTTAATATCTTTTTGTATCTCTCGAGCGCTTTAGTGTAATCCTTCAGTTTATAATGGTATATCCTCGCCATCTCGAGATGGGCGGGTAGTTCCTTGGGTGCCATCTCTATTATCTTCTCAAGGAACCCTATTGCTATTTCGTATTTCTCCTCGCGCAGTGCCATCTTGACCTTGTCATAATAGGGTGAGAGTAGAGTTTTTGTATCTGGGGTGGAGGAGAAGCCAAGGGCGAGGTTTATTCCGTGTTCCCCAATGAGTTCCACCAGGAGGAAGAGGAGAAAGCCGATGGGAAATGAGAAGATAATGAGCAGGATGAAGGTGGGGACCCCGGTAAGGGCTCCGATGATGATAGAGATGGCGATAGCGGAGCCGGTGACGAAAGCCTGGAGGGTTAAATAGAAGTAGAGTTTCTCCCTCCTCGGGAAAAAGAGGGAAACGAACTCCCTTCCTCCTTTTTTTATCTTTCCTGAAAGGGAAGACCCGTTTTTTTGTTCGTTTCCTTCCATTAGCTAAAATTATAGAAAAATGTTTTTCAAAAATGAACCTTATACCACCATTTCTCGTTAAATTTTATGGTAGGAGAGGCTTTTTTTTAGTAGAATTTATTAGTGGATAAACGATGATCGGTCCCAACTCGATTGTAATCCTTTATCTCAAAGAACCGCGCGAGAAGGTGTGGGGTCTTCTTCTTTCACTCGATCAGGCAGGGGTGGTGGTCCGAGGGATCTCGCTTGATTCCTTTGATGATTGGTGTCATGAACTTGCTAAGGGTGAGAGCCAGTTTCTCGGACTATCAGAGGTATTCTATCCTTACACCCGGGTGGAGAAGATTCAGCTTGATGAGGAAGGCGGACCCTCTTCCTCTTTTTCCGAACGGTTCAGGAAGATAGTGGGAAAGGATGTACGAGAGTTTTTGGGGATCTGAGGTTCCTTTAAGGATAATGGCTTTCCTATCTAACCGAGGAGGTGAAGCTAATGGGAAAATCTTTCTATTCGCGGAGGGAGTTTCTGAAGAGAGGCGCCTATGGAGGAGCGGTTCTCTTTTCTGCTCCCTGGTGGGCAAAGGGACTTCTCGATTTTATGCCGGGGGTTGAGGTGAAAAAGAGAGGACTTCCTTTCGTTGACCATTTTGGCATTCCCCCGGAGGATATCGCTAAGGTGATTGGGACTGCTTTAGCGCGGGGTGGTGACTACGCGGATGTATATTTCGAGTACCGGGTGTTCAACCTTTTCCTTCTTGAGGAGCACAAGGTGAAGACCGCATCTCAGGGAGTGAGTTTGGGTGCGGGGGTAAGGGTGATCTCCGGGGAGAAGACGGGCTATGCCTATACCGAGGAGCTTACTTTGGATAAGCTTCGTCAGGCTGCGGACACAGCTGCTCTTATCGCGAAATCTGGCGGCAAGGTGGTGAAGGTAAGCCTTATGGAGGAGAAGATACCCTCCCGCTATCAGATTATGCTTCCCCCTGCCGAGGCGGGAGTGGATGAGCGGTTATCTTTCCTTTCTCAGGCAGATAAGGTTGCCTCCGCTTACGATCCGAGGATAAAGCGGGTCATCGTTTATTATCAGGATGAACTCAGGTTTATCGAGATAGCTACCAGTGAGGGTGCCCTTATCCGCGATACCCAGCCGATGCTTCGGTTCATCGTGAGGACGATTGCCGAAGATAAGGGAGAGCGTCGGATGGGGTTTGCCGGCAAGGGAGGGAGGTATGGACTGGAGCTCCTTAAGGTTCATACCCCGAAGGAGATCGCCCGAGAGGCAGCGGAGCTGGCGGTGAAGATGCTCGATGCCAAGGAGGCTCCTGCTGGAGAGCAGATGGTTGTGCTTGCCAACGGCGAACCCGCGGTCCTCATCCACGAGGCGGTTGGCCATGGGCTTGAGGCTGATTTCAACCGGAAGAAGACCTCTGCCTTCGCCGATAGGATTGGAGATAAGGTCGCTACTGAGCTGGTTACGATCAAGGATTCCGGTGCCTTCGAGAACCTTCGGGGCTCGATAAACACGGACGATGAAGGGACGATACCCGGGGACACGATGCTGATCGAAAAAGGGGTTCTCAAGGGATATATGTACGATAAACTATCCGCGAGGCTGATGCGGGCAAAGACAACAGGTAATGGAAGGCGTCAGGGTTATTCCTTCTTCCCCATTCCCCGGATGACCAATACCTATATGGCTCCTGGTAAACATTCTCCGGAGGAGATAATTTCCTCGGTGAAGAAGGGGATCTATGCCAAGAGTTTCGCTGGTGGTCAGGTGGACATTACCAATGGTAAATTTGTGTTTATGGCGGTCGAATCCTATCTCATCGAGAATGGGAAGATAACCGCCCCCCTAAAGGATGTGACCTTGATCGGAGATGGTCCTACCGTTCTTACTCGGGTGGATATGGTGGGGAACGACTTCGCCTGGGATTCTGGGATAGGAACCTGTGGTAAGGGGGGGCAGGGGGTACCCGTAGGAATGGGTATGCCCACCATCAGGATCTCCCACCTCCTGATCGGAGGCACGAGGAAGGGAGCTTAAAGCGGAGTGAAGGAGGAGGAAAATGAGCGAACTTAAAGAATTGGCTCAAAAGGTAGTGAAGATGGCTCAAAGGTCTGGAGCCTCTGAGGCGGAGTGCTATGCCATAGAGCGGGAGGAGTTCGAGGTAGAGGTACGACTGGGCAAGGTGGAGAACCTGAAGCAGGCGAGGAGGAGGGCGCTTAGCCTCCGGGTGATCGTTGGTAAGAAGGTAGCCATCAATTATACCTCGGACCTTTCGGAAAAAGCCCTCGCCACCTTTGCCAGGGATGCGGTGGCGATGGCGAGATATATGGAGAGGGATGAGCTCGTCTCCCTCCCCGATCCGAGCCTCTATCCCAAGAGGATCCCTGATCTATCCTTATACGATCCCAATATAGCCGAGCTCCCTCCGGCAAAGAAAATAGAGCTGGCTAAGAGATGCGAGGAGGCGGCGCTCTCTTACGATAAGAGGATCGTGAACTCCGAGGGGGGAAGCTGTAGCACCAGCATCGGCACCGTTTATCTGGTCAACTCGGCTGGATTTTCCGGGAGTTATCGGGGAAGTGTCATAAGCATCTCTGCCGCTCCGGTCGCTGAGGAGAAGGGGAAGAAGCAGGTCGATTATTGGTTCTCGGCGGTGCGTGATCTCTCCCTTCTGGAGAAGCCCGAGGTGGTGGGGAGGACCGCTGGAGAGCGGGTGGTGAGGAAGCTCAATCCGAGGAAGGTAGCCACCAAGCATGTGCCGGTGATCTTCGATCCCCTTATGGCAGCGGATTTCCTCTCGGCGATATTCTCCGCTGTGTCCGGGAGTTCGGTTTATCAGCATGCCTCCTTCCTTGCCGATCAGCTGGGGAAGAAGGTTGCTGCTTCCTCGATCACCGTTATCGATGATCCCCTCATCCCCAAAGGGCTTGGCTCCATCCCCTTTGATGGAGAGGGGGTAGCCACCTATAAGAAGAAGGTTTTCGATAAGGGGGTACTTGAGACCTTCCTTCACAACACCTATACCGCGAAGAAGCTTAAAGCGAAGACTACAGGGAACGCCACCAGAGGGTTGACCTCGCCACCCGGAGTGGGATACACCAACTTCTACCTCGAAGCGGGAGATGCGGACCCTAAAGAGATGATAAAAAGCGTGAAGGAAGGGCTCTACCTCACCAGTATGTTCGGCTTCGGTGCTAACCCGGTAACCGGTGATTTCTCCCGCGGTGCCGCAGGTATCTGGATCGTGAATGGTGAGCTCGCCTATCCGGTGGAGGAGATAACCGTTGCCGGCAATATGAAGAATATGCTTAAAGAGGTGGAGGCGGTTGGCTCCGATCTCAAGTTGACAAGGGATATCTCCGCTCCCAGCTTAAAGTTCGCCAAGCTCACCGTAGCGGGTAGCGGGTGATTTACTCTTTAGTTTAACTCGAGCGCCGGAGAAAGCGAGGGATTTTATGAAAAGAGTTCGGGTTCTTCTCAGGATTTTAGCGGTAGCTTTCTTTCTCTATCTCTTTTTTGTAAGCATTGAGCTTCTCGGTGCTTCCTTTAAGCTGGCGGGACGATCCTTTGCGGAACAGCTTATCGCTACCACCTCTGACCCCCTGATAGGGCTGATAATCGGTATCTTAGCGACCTCGCTGGTACAGAGTTCATCGGTGACCACCTCTACCGTGGTGGGCTTGGTAGCGGGGGGTGCCCTTTCCCTGAGGAATGCTATCCCCATTGTGATGGGCGCCAATGTGGGAACCACCGTTACCAATACCCTTGTTTCCTTAGGACATTTGAGAAGGAGGGAGGAGTTCCGCCGCGCCTTTGCCGGTGCCACCGCTCACGATTTTTTCAATCTCTTGACTGCAGCGATCCTCCTCCCCCTCGAATATTACACCAGGTATTTAGAACGGCTCTCCTCGGCGACTTCTGCCTTCTTCTCTGGAGGAACGGGGTTCACCTTCACCAGTCCCCTGAAGGTCATCGTTTCTCCGGCTGTGGATTTTTTCATCCGGCTTGCATCCCGGAATCCTCTTCCTTTAGCCATTCTCGCCTTTCTCTTTCTCTTTATCGCCCTTCGCTATATCGTCATCTTTATGCGGAAGCTGGTGCTACTTCGGGTGGAGAGGTTCTTCCACCGTTATCTCTTTGGGAATGCCCTCCTCAGTATGGTACTTGGGCTTATAATTACCGCCATTATCCAGAGCAGTTCCGTTGCCACTTCTTTGGTTGTTCCGATGGTAGGGGCGGGTATTCTCACTGTGGAGGCGATATTCCCCTATACCTTGGGTGCCAATGTGGGGACCACCGTTACCGCCCTTCTCGCCTCCCTCGTTACAGGAAGCAGCACTGCGGTAAGCGTTGCTTTAGCCCATCTTTTCTTCAACATCTCGGGTATCCTTCTTTTCTTCCCCATCCCTAAGCTCCGAAGGATCCCCATCGCTTTGGCTAAGGGATTGGGCAGGAAAGCTGCCGTCTCCCGAAGATATGCTATAATTTATATAATTGGTGTGTTTTATGTGATGCCTCTAATTTTGATCTTTTTAAGGAGGATGATCGGTGAATGAAACCCTATTTAGAGGAAGGAGGGGGGGGCTTCTCGAAAAAGCCCTCATTCGGGCGCGGGAGATGCTGGAGGAGGAGATCGGGATGTTTCTCCTTGCCACCGATGCCATTTTGGGAAAGGAGGTGGCAGAGGAGGAGGTTGAGGAGAGGGACAAAGGGATAAACCTCGGGGAAAAAGAGATAAGGCGGATGATAATCTCCCATCTCGCCCTCAATCCGGAGCACGATCTTCCCACGAGCCTCGCCCTGATGAGTGTGGTGATCGATATTGAGCGGATCGGCGATTTTGCGAAGAGCATCGTTGAGTTGAGTGAGATATCCAAGGAGCGACTGCTCTCAGGGAGGTATGCTGAGTATTGCCTGAGGCTTCGGGATAGGCTGGTGGAACTCTTCCGACTCACCATCGATGCCCTGGTCGATGAGGATGTGGAGAAGGGCAGGGAGGTGATGACTCGCTCCCCGCTGGTGAAGGAGGAATCCGAGAGGATAATCCGGGAGGTGATGGAGGATAAGAAGGCGACCGCCAGCTTGGGAGCTACTTTGTCCCTTCTTTTCTGGTACTTCCGTCGAATAGCTGCCCATCTATCCAATGTCGCCTCAGCGGTGGTGAAGCCGGTTGATGAGATCGGCTTCGACGATGAGGAAGTAACCAGGTAGCGATGGGCAAACTTGGGGTGATCGATATCGGAACCAATTCCGTCCATTTGGTGGTAGGGGAGAAAAGAGGGGGAGAGGTTTTCATCGAGCTCGATACATTGGCACCGACCCGCCTCGGCGAAGGACTTACGAAGGGGAAGAAGCTTTCCCCTGAAGCGATTAAGAGGACAGCGGAGGCGGTTTCTCATTTTTTCTCCCTTGCCCGTTCCTATGGTGCCTCGCAGGTGATTGCGGTTGGTACCGCTGCCCTCCGCGAGGTGGAGAACGCCTTGGAGTTCATCGAGCGGGTTCGTGCCTCATCTCATCTCGATGTTTCGGTTATATCTGGAGAGGAGGAGGCATATTTCACCTACAAGGCGATTTCTTCCCTCTCCTTGATCGGTGATAAATATTTTCTCATCCTTGATTTAGGTGGAGGAAGCTCCGAGTTCATCTTTGGGGATAAGGGCAAGATCAAGGAGGTAGTATCTCTTCCCATAGGATGCGTCAAGCTCACCGAGCGGTTTCTTTCTCAGTTCCCCCTTTCTCCCGATGACCTTAGAGCAGCGAGGAAGGAGGCGAGGGATATTCTTTCCCAGCTTCCTGAAGCGGAGAAGCCGGAGGTAGTGATTGGTGTTGGAGGAACAGCGACCTGCCTTGCCCACCTTGCCCTTGGGGGGCGGGAGTACGACCCGGATAAGGTGGAAGGGTATGTATTGGCTCGAGGGAAGGTAAGGGAGATGATAGAGCTTCTCTCCTCACTTCCTACTGAGGAGAGGGTTAGAAGATTCAACCTTCATCCTCTCCGGGCGGATATCATCCTTGGGGGGGCGGTTATCTTATCCGCAGTGATGGAGCTTTTCGGGAAGGAGGAGATAGTGGTTTCCAGCCGGGGATTGCGTCATGGTGTCCTCATCGCTGAGTTTGAGCGGGAGGGGATTGATGACCGCTGATGCCAGAGCATTGCTCATCATAATCGATGGTTTAGGGGATCGCCCCATAGCCGAATTGGGTGGGCTTACCCCGCTCGAGGCAGCTCACACTCCCAATTTGGACCGGTTGGCAGCTTCCGGGATCACCGGGATAATGGACCCCCTTGCCCCCGGGGTAAGGGTGGGGACCGATGTGGGTCATTTAGGACTTTTTGGCTATAATCCGTTCGCCGTATATTGGGGACGGGGACCGATCGAGGCGATTGGGGTGGACCTTGCCCTTAAAGAGGGGGATGTTGCTCTTCGAGCCAATTTCGCCACCGTTGATGATGCTCTAAGGGTACTTGATCGTCGGGCAGGAAGGATAAGGGAGGGGACGAAAGAATTGGCTTTCTCTCTAAATGGGATGAAGCTTTCTGACGGAACCGAGGTGATCTTTCGGGAAGCTACCGAGCATCGGGCGGTTCTCGTTCTCAGGGGGAGGGGGCTCTCCGCTGAGATAACCGATTCCGATCCCGGGCCTAATAAGGAGGGGGAGGTGATCCACCGGGTGAAGTCGAGAATACCGGGCTTTGCTCCGGCTGAGAGAACCGCCTCTCTGGTCAATGAGTTTATCGACCGAGCTCATAAGATCCTTTCCGACCACCCGGTAAACAGACTGCGGAGGGAGAAGGGACTTCCTCCGGCGAACATCATCATCACCCGAGGGGCAGGAATGAGGATCAAGCCTCGCGGGATAGCGGAGAGGTTCAATATCAGAGGTGCCTGCATCGCCGGGGAGACGGTGGTACTCGGTATCGCCAAGATGGCTGGTTTTGAGACCTTCACCTCGGATCGCTTCACCGCCAATATCGATACCGACCTTATGGGGAAGGCGGAACTCGCCCTTGAGAAGTTGAAGGACCATAATCTGGTGGTTGTTCACATAAAAGGGGTTGATATCTTAGGGCATGATGATTATCCTTTTTCCAAGCTTGAGTTCATAGAATCGATAGATAGGATGGTAGGTTTCATAATGAAGGAGGTCTCCCGATCTTATAATTTCTATGTTGGGGTTACCTCGGACCATTCCACCCCCTGTCGCTTACGGGAGCATACTGCTGATCCGGTGCCTGTTTTGATATATGGAGAGGATGTGTTGACTGATGGGGTTAAGGAATACGGGGAGCGCGCCTGCGCCCGGGGAGGACTTTCCCGGATAAATGCCAATGAGTTCCTCCTCATCCTGCTTGATCTTCTTGGGGTGACCTATCGGTTTGGGAGGTAGCCTTTATGCTTAGTGCAGGCGAGATTATGAGCCGAGAGTTCATTACCGTACCCCTCTATCTTGGGATCGACGAACTCCTCCGCATCTTCTCGGAGCAGGCGTTGGGATGGGTGCCGGTGGTAAATGGAAAAGGGGAGTTGGTGGGGGTGGTCTCCCGACGCGATATCCTCTATCTATCGCTTCCGCAAACGATGGGGCTTTCCGATTACGGCGATATCTACGACCTCTATACCTCGCGCCCCTTTCGCTCTCGAGATAAACTCAAGGAGCTCTCCCGGGTTAGTCGAGTGGAGGAGGTGATGACCACCGATGTAGTGGTGATTACCGAGGAGACCCCGGTGGTGGAGATCTGTCGCCTTATGATGGAGCACAACATCCATTATCTCCCGGTGGTTAAGGGGAGGTTGGTGGTAGGGGTGGTGAGCCAGGAGGAGATCGTAAGGGCGATAGTCAATTATGGGATAACCTTTTGACGAGGTAGCCTATGAGGAGGGATAAGATAATCTATGTAATAAAGGATGGTGAAAGGATGCCCTTCCTCCGGGGGATTATGGTCCAATCCCTTATGGATCTTGGGCTCTCCTTCGACGATGCCTATAAGGTGGCGACTTTGGTGAGGGACGAGCTGGAGAGAAAGGGGAAGATAAAGGCGAACGAGCTGAAGAAGAGGGTGGCGAGCATCTTGAAGGAGAGATTCGGGAAGAACCTTGCCGAGAGATACCTCCGGGGCAAGGAGGTCCCAACGCCCATCCTCGTTGAGGGGGTGGACCTTTCCATCCCCTTCTCCAAGGGGATACTTTCCCAGTCGATCCTCGCTTCGGGGCTCGATTACAGCCGTGCCTATGAGGCGGCGATGGAGATAGAATCGTATCTAATCCGTGAAGGGGTGAGGAGGATATCCCGCCACAAGTTGCGGAACCTCGCCTACGATACGATAAAGCGGAAGTACGGTGAAGAATATGCCGAGCGATACCTCGTATGGAGGAAGTATCAACTTCCGGAGAAACCGGTGATCATCCTTATCGGAGGGGCAACCGGTGCCGGAAAGACCTCCCTTTCTGCCGAGGTAGCCCACCGGATGGGCATAATCAGGATGATCTCCACCGATTCCGTGCGCCAGATTATGCGGATTATGTTCTCCCAGGAGCTCCTTCCCTCAATTCACTCATCATCTTACGATGCCTGGAAGGACCTCGTCTACCCCCTGGCGGAGGAGAGCGATCCGGTCATCGTTGCCTTCAGGGAGCAGGCGATAAGGGTCTCCGTGGGGGTAAAGGCGCTCATCGACCGGGCGGTTGAGGAGAACTACAATATGATAATCGATGGTGTTCATCTTGTCCCCGGGCTGGTCAACTGGGATGAGTACCGGAACAAAGCTCATATCATTCCTTTGGTGGTGGTGGTATTGGAGAAGGATCATTACCGTCAGCGGTTCCTTCTCCGGCAGCAGATCGCTCCAACCCGTCAATTCGAGAGGTATTTAGCCAACTTTGATTCCATCCTCAAGATCCAGGATTACATAATCGAACGGGCAGAACAAGAGGATGTTCCCATTGTGAACAACCTCGATTTTGAGCATTCCGTTCGAGCGATAATCAGGATCGTCGCCGGCTTTCTTCTCCGTAGTGAGAGGAGGGTCGTCTCTTAGGAAAGGATCAAAATCTTATTAGCAGGGCAACCCCTCCCCCTCCTCGGCGGGGATAAGGGATGAGAAGTGAAGATTTCTCCTCCTTTTTATCCATATTAGCCCGGGCGAAGGCACGCCCAACGGCTATGCCGATGGTTGCTCCGAAGATGACATCTGAAGGGTGATGTTTGTTCAGCTCAATGCGGGAGAGGGCGACCAGTGAAGCGAGGAGGTAGGCAGGTATCCCCCCTTTAACTCCATAGAACTCGGCGATTACCGAGGCGAAGGTGAAGGAAGCAGAGGTATGCCCTGAGGGGAAGCTGTGGTCCCCCCCGTCGGGTCTTTCCCTTCCTATGCCAAACTTCAACCCCTGGGTTATCGCCCCGGCGAGGAGATGAGCCTCTATCAACGCATAAGCCACCTTTAGTTCTCGCGGTTTCCCCCCACACCCACCGATGGCGAGGAAAGGGATGAAGGAGAAGATAGCCACTCGTTCCCCCCAGTCGGAGATCCCCTGACAGGGATCACCAAGGGGGGATGTCCTTATCACATATTCCCTGATACTATCGTCAGCGGGATAGACGGCTAAGGTAGCTCCTCCTCCGATCCCCCAGATTATGAGACTATCCCCGGTGAAACTTCCTTTAAGCCCATTGATTATAGGGGAACCACTGGCATCCTTATCTTTCCTTTCCTTAAGGGGTTTTCTTCTTAAATGCGCCAAGTAGTATCCCCGCTCGTCCGCCCTTTCTACCCTGAAGGCTATTGCAGGGGTATTTAAATGCTTTATGAGATCCTTCAGGTCCAGCTTGGGTGGTGGGGGCGATGAAGGAGGAAGGATCATCTATGCCCTTTCCTGTTTATATCTCCACTTGCAAGCCATTTTTCTATGGTTGCCTCGTCCACTCCCAGCTTCTTCAGGTGGTTGATCGCCCCCTCTGTCGATTGGGAGGTGTCTCTGCAGATGAGGAGCCGTTGTCGCCAGGCTTTTATCGCCTTCTCCTTGAACTCTTGGGATTGTGTTTCCTCCATCAGCTTTTCATAGAGAAAGCCGAGGTTGTTAGCCGCCGACCGGTTGTAGGGATCGAGTTCAAGCGCCCTTTCGTACTCTGCTATTGCTGCGAGGTAGTCCTTCTTGCATTCGTAGGCGATGCCGAGATAGTTCCTCACATCGCTATCCTCCTCTGCTAACTCCTTTGCTTTCAAGGAATAGGAGAGCTGAGCATCTACATCACCCCTTTTCCTTGCTACATCGGCGAGACCGAGGTAAGCCCAGTACTCTTCAGGATCGAGCTCGAGCGCCTTCCTGAAATACTCTTCCGCTTTGTTGTAATTCTCCCGTTCGAGATAGGTAAAGCCAAGTTTGGTATAGGGCCAGGGGAAATCGGGGGCGAGTTCGATCGCCTTTTGGAAACTTCTTTCTGCCTTTCTGTATTCCTTATTCTTGAGGAAGATGGTACCCGAATGGTGGTAGGCTAAGGGGTAGTCCGGATCAGCTTTATTGGCGAGGGAATAGTGGTGGAGAGCGAGCTTGTCCTGGCTCAAGAGGGAAAAGAGATAACCTGCTTCGGTGTGCGCCTCGGCAAGGGTAAAGGGAGGAGGAGATAGTTCTACCACACTGAGATAACAGGCTATCGCCTGGTAGTATTTCTTATGTCCTAAATAGTAATCGGCTAAGGTGAAGTAGGCTTCGAAAAAACGGGGATTTATCATCAGACTCTGGGAGATGAGCCTCCGCGCCAGGGGGAAGTTTTCCTCCTCGCTTAAAAGAAGACGGGCTAATCCAAGCCAACCGGGGGCGAAGTTCTTGTTGATCTCCACGCTCTTTCTATAGGAGAGGGCGGATTTGTCGAGCTCCCCCTTCTCGAAATAGGAGTGTCCCAGCATAAGGTGGACCCGTGGGTCGGGAAGAGCCTTTGCCGCTTCTTGAAGCTCTGCTATCGCTTTGTCGAACTCCTCCCGGGAGTAGGCGAGGAGGCCCACTATTTCGTGAGCCCGGGGATTGTTCTTATCCCTCATTCTCACCTTCTCTACCATCTCCCCTGCTTCTTCCTCCTCCCCGAGATAGTGATAGATGAGCCCAAGTTTGAGAAAAGGCTCCACCTTTTCCGGATGCTTTATCGCTTCCTGCTGATAGCCTTCCACCAGCTCCTCAAGGGGGAGATCGAGAAGGGCGTAAGCGTTGATGAGTTCCCATGAGGCATCGAACCTTTGGGGATCGAGCTCGAGCGCCCTCTTGGCGTAATCCATTGCCTCCTCGTTCATCCGCCTTAGGCTACATTCAAACGAGATCTGGGCGAGGAGCTCCGCGTTGTCCGGCTCCCTCTTCGTTTTCTCGATCAGAGTGGAGAGCTCGGCGTCAAGTATCGGCTCTAAGGTAAACCCTTCCTTCATCTTTATACCTCTCCTTTTTTATATCATAGGAGGGATTGCTTTGAAAGAAAAAAGGGATTACTTGGTGTAGTCGATTATTTCCACTCCTTTAGGGAACTTAAAGGAGAAGAGTTTTGAGGGTATCTTTTTATTCAGGGAGATGTTCTCCAGGGCGAAGGTGGTGGTATCGCCCGTTATCTCAAATAGCTCTATTCGGGAGGCGGGAAGCCACCTTGCGGGATCGAGATAGATGACGATCTTTCGATAGTAGTAGGAAGCCTCTGTTTTTTTCTTCGGGATGAGTTCAAGGGGGATGAGCCCATCCTTCCGGGGAAGAAGGTTTAGCTCATAATCCCTGTTCACCGTAGGGGAGGGTCCACCAAAACCGATGGGGAGAGAGGTGAACTTCGTCTTACCGCTGAACTTTATCAGCTGAACCTGGTTGGCGTCTGGGAGATAGATCCAGGCTCGCTTCGGGGTTACCACTATCTCCTTCTTTGTTGGATTGAGGTAGTCCCAGCGTATCCTTCCTGGTTTTTTGTAGTATATCTTTCCTGAGAGACGCTCCTTCGTTGGATCGTAGGCATAACTCCTTTCTTCCTTGAAGGAGGCGGTAAAGGTGCTCATCTGCTTTTCCGCCTGGCTCATCTTCTTGAGGATGAGCGAAGGGGTAAGTTTTTCTCCTTCCTTTCCTCCTCCTAAAAGGAGAATGAGGGGTAAGGATACAAAGAGGAGTAAATAGGGCTTACCTCTTACTTTCACCTTTCTTTCCCCTTTTTTCAAATAAAAGCTTATAACCTACGATCTCACCTTCTTCTGAGGTGATCGGCTCTATCTTCCTTACCACCCTTGAGCTCGCAATCTTTCTAAAGTGAAGAGGAAGTCCCTCTTTCTCTACCTTTAGCTCCACCCGGCTCCATCTTCCTTTGGGCTCGATTCCATTCAGTTCCTTCCCGTAGGGGAATAAGACGACGAGAAGGAAGATCGCTCCCGCCATAAGGTCGTACTGCCACCCCTTCCTTCCGTATGACCAGAAGATGACCTTACCCATCCCTTTGAACATCTTCTTCGATGGCATCGTAATTACTCCAGTTCCGAAGGATGGATGATCCGCCCATCTTTCATATATATCTGCCGGTCAGCCCGGTAGGCGGCTTCGAGGTTGTGGGTTATCATAACGATGGTTTGATTAAGCCGTTCGTTTAACTCCCGGAGAAGGTCTATTATTATATCGGAGTTGGCGGAGTCGAGGTTGCCGGTAGGCTCATCTGCCAGGATGATATCCGGCTCGTTGATTAGCGCCCGGGCGATAGCCACTCTTTGTTGCTCTCCCATCGAAAGCTCGAGCGGTTTGTGTTTTACCTTGTTTTTCAGCCCGACGAGCTCAAGTAGTCTCAGCGCCTTCTCTTTATCACTTCTTCCCTCGTTTGCGATCTGCATCGCGATCTCAAGGTTACCCAGGGCGGTGAGTGTGGGAAAAAGGTTGAACATCTGAAAGACGAAGCCGATCTTCTTCCTCCTTATCCTCGCCCTGACATTCTCATCTACGCTCGAAAGCTCAATCCCATCTACTATGACCTTCCCCGCGGTGGGTTTTGCCATTCCCCCCATAAGGTAGAGAAGGGTTGACTTGCCGCACCCTGAAGGACCAACAATAGAGACGAATTCACCCCGTTTTATCGCTAAATCCACCCCCTTCAGGGCATGGATCTCTATTTTCCCCACCCTATAGACCTTCCGTAGGTTCTCCGTCTTTAGTACTATATCGTTCTCCATCTTACCTTTCTTCCTTTACTATCTCCATATCAGGGGGAACCTGATAGTTGAAGGCATCAGGAGATATCTCCTCGTTTACCTTGATATTCCCAAAAGTAAGCCTGAGATTTACCCTCTCAAAGGGCCTTTTTATAAAGACCAATTTAGGGAAAAGGATCGCCCCGCAATCACGGTAATTCCGGAAGTAAACTTCACTTACCAACCGACCCCGCTCGTCGAATAGTTGATGATGTTCTATGGTAAGCTCCTTCCGCTCGATCCAAATCCGCCGCTCACTGTGAAGCCCGTCGCTGTCTTTCTTTACCACATTGATTATATAAAAATTGGGTAAAATATCAAGGAAGGCGTATTTGTTTTCCCCCAGTTGGATCTTGTCGAGGAGGAGGGCGTCTATAATCGCCTTGGGTTTTAATCGCACCATCTCTTCCGTGCCCGTTCCTGAGGATAATACCTTTAGGGGCGAGGGGATATCGGCTCTGCCGGTATAGACCTTCTTTCGCGAAGGGATAGCGAACCAGTAGCTCTCTCCATCGGATACCAGAAGGAAGAAGGTGGGAAGAAGGGGTTTGTATCCTTTCAGTCGGATCTTATTCGGTTTCATAAGGAGCATCCGGGCGCTACAGGCGAGGAACTTGGCAGATGGTGCTGGCTTAAACTCAATCCTAAGCGAAGCGATGAGGGAGTGTATCCTCTGATTGCGCTCGTTGATCTTTTCTATTAGCTCGGGAAGGGTGGCTTTCTTATAGCTGGGCAGAGGAGCCCCTTTAGGGATGATTTTGGGAGCACAAGATATGAGAAACGGTAGCAAAATTAGTAAAATAAACCTTCTCATTTCCTTCTCCTGAAAAACTCCCTTATTATATTTAAGGACCCCTCCTATGTCAACGGATAAAGTTTGAAGCTGGAATCTTTCCCCTTCTATTGGGTATACTACGGAGGAAGGGGGATGCTACTGATGCGGTATGTTCTCTTTGCTCTTTTTTCCGGATCGTTCCTCTTACCGCTTTTCGGGAGGGGTGCTCTCTCTCCTGGGATGAAGGTGCTTTCCTGTTTCTTTCTTTTCGTGATCGTCATTGCCGTTTTTTCGTCCCGGACGAAAAGGGAGGGGGCGATCTTTTCCCTCATTCCTTTTGCCTTTCTTTTCTTCTATGGGCTGAAGAACACTGGTCAAGGGGGTGTTCTTTCCTTCAGTAATATCCTCTTTCTTTTACTTTTGGTAGTGACTTTGATCGAGCTAATACGGTTGAGATTATGGCGTAGGTTTAGGGAGCTTGATTACACCTTTTTCCTTGCTTCCCTCTTCATTCCTATCTTTTCTCTGCTCGTTATCCGGGTCAATAGCTATCTGGGTGAGAAGGCGGTAAGGGTGAATCCCCTTTTGCTCCCATTGGTGATTAAGTTTCTCATCCTCTATTTAGGGGCTCGTGTCATCCTTTCCGATGAAAGGCTCGTTCGTCCTCTCCTTGTCATTGGGGCAATAGGAGGGGTGATGGTTAGCTTCTTTTAGGATGATCAAGGTAGGGGTTCTTGGAGGAAGAAGGATAGAGGTTCCGGAGGTGGAGGAGTTTTCCCTTGTTTTGGGAAGGGTGATAGTTTCCCGGGGCTTTATCTTGGTAACTGGCGGCGTTTCCGGGGTGGGAGAGCTCGCCTCGCGCGGAGCGGCGGAGTGGCTTAGGAAGCAGGGGATGAGCATCGATGATTTCATCATCTCCCTTCTTCCTTTTGGGATTCCCCCGATCCACCCCTATGGGAGGGTTATCCACCGGGGGAGAGATTGGAGGGAGAGGCGAAGGGAGCTTGCAAGATTTGCCGATTACTTCATTGCCGTATCTGGCGGAGAAGGGACGCTCGATGAGATGGAGCAGGTAATTCGCCTTGGAAAACCGCTTCTCCCCATAGGAAGGGGGGAGGGAACGGCGCTTCCCATCTGGGAGAAGTTGATGAGGGAAGAAAGGGATGAGGCGAAAAGAAGAATGCTTGAGCGGGTGGGACCTGATGCTGATTTCGATGGAATGGCGGAGGAAATAGGGGATTATCTTGTGTCTTTAAGGGAGAAGGAGATTGGTCAATAATGACCTCATCTCTGAGGTAGCGGAGAGATTGCTTGAAGCTCAACCCGCCTCCGCCCTCACCGGGGCAGGGATCTCGGTGGAATCGGGGATACCGCCGTTTCGGGGGCGAGAGGGGTTGTGGTCGCGCTACGATCCCGAAGAATACGCTACTATCGAGGCGTTCAATCGAGACCCGGCTAAGGTCTGGCAGATGCTAAAGGAGATGATGGAGCTCCTCATAAGGGCGAAGCCCAATCCAGCCCACCTCGCTTTGGCTGAGCTTGAAAGGCTTGGACTTCTCTCCTCGGTCATTACCCAGAACATAGACGGTCTTCATCAGCGGGCAGGATCGAAAAAGGTGATAGAGCTACACGGAAGCGGGGATAGGCTCATCTGCACCGAGTGCCGAAAGGTGTTTCCCATCTCCCCGGATCTTCTCTTAACCCTTCCCCCACGCTGCCCCTGCGGGGGTATCCTTCGCCCTGATGTGGTCTTCTTCGGCGAACCCCTCCCTGAGGAGGCTTTTTCCGCCGCACTTGCCGAGGCTTCATCCTCTCGGTTGTTTTTCGTAATTGGGACCTCGGCGGTGGTTTATCCTGCTGCCTCTCTTCCCTTAATCGCTAAAAGGGAAGGGGCGGTGATAGTTGAGATAAACCAGGAGCAAACGGTGCTGGCTGCCGGTATTTCTCATTATTTTCTTGAGGGGAGCGCCGGCGTTGTCCTTCCTAAGCTCCTCCTCGAGGTGAGGAGGAGGATAAGTTGAATTAGGATAATCCGTTAAGAGAAAGGGGGATTAAATGTTCGACAAAGGGAGGCTTTATCTCGCGGTTTTCCTCATTTCTGTTTCCCTTCTTTCCTTTGAGCTTCTTCAAACGCGGATACTCTCGGTAATCTTCTGGAACCATCTGGTATACCTTACGGTGACCATTGCCCTTCTTGGGTTTGGCATCGCCGGGGCTTTTCTCTCCATCTTTTCGGAAAAGCTTCTGAGGAGGCGGGAGACCGTTCTTTCTCTATCCTCACTGCTTTACGCTCTTTCTCTTCCCTCCGCTGTTTTCCTTATGACCCTTTTGCCCACCATAGGAAGTAGGCTCAGCGTTTTCGCTAAGCTGGTGATCTCCTATAACCTGCTGGTTATCCCCTTTTTCTTCGCTGGCCTTGCGGTTTCACTCGTATTTACCGGATTTAGTGAGAGGATAAACCGCCTCTACTTCGCCAATATGGTTGGCTCAGGGGTAGGGGCGGTTCTCTTCATCTTTCTCATTGAGCCCCTCGGTGCCCCAAAACTGCTATTTTTGCTCGCATTGATGGGGGCTGTTTCCGCCTTCCTTTTTACCCTGGATAGGAAGGAAAGGAGATTATCCTTGGTTTTCCTTCTGTTTTTCCTCCTCTTTACTCCCTTGGCTAACCTTGTCCTAAAGGTTCGCCCGGAGGGATACAAATATCTCGGTAAGTTTACCAATCACTTCCTTTACCCGGAATCCCGGGTTCTCGTTTCCCGTTGGACCCCAATAGCCCGGATAGATCTGGTGGAGGATAACAAACGACATCTCCTTTACTACCTGAGCGAGTTTCGTCCCACTGACTACAAGGTCATAACCATCGATGGCGATGCCCTTACCCCCATCTTTTCCGCTCGTTTCTTCGATTTGCTGAAGGAGAGGGCAAAGAAGAGAGGGGATGTGGGTAACTTCAATGCGTCTTATGTGATAAGGAAGAGACCCGAGGTGCTGGTTATCGGTATGGGAGGGGGGATAGATGTGATGAGCGCCATCGCCTTTGAAGCGAGGAGGGTGAAGGCGGTGGAGATCAATCGTGCCATCTTCGAGCTTACTACCAAAAGGTACAACGATTTCAACGGGATCAATTTCGACGGAAAAAGGGTCATCCCTTATAACAGGGAGGGAAGAAGCTTCATCAAGCGGGATAAGGGGCAATACGATATCATCCAGATAAATGCGATAGATACCTTTGCTGCCCTTTCCTCCGGTGCCTATGTCCTTTCCGAAAACTACCTCTATACAGTGGAGGCTTTTCGTGATTACTTCCATCACCTTAAAAAGGATGGGATCCTTTCGATAAACCGCTGGTTCCTCTTTCCGCCCCGGGAGGTCTTACGGCTAAGCTCCCTCGCCCTCTTTGCTTACCGCGAGCTTGGTGTTTCCCATCCAGAGCGGAATGTCTTCGTCTCGGCGCAAAAGGGCGGTGGCTGGGCGGTCTCTCTCTTCAAGCGAACCGCTTTCAGCCAGGAAGAGGTGAAAAGATTGCTCGAATTCTGTAAGAGAAGTGGTAGTACGATCATCTTCTTCCCCAAGGTATTCCCCAAAGAAGAGCAAGAAAGGCTTGAAAGGGGGTATTACTCTCAGATCGATGACGAACATCTCCTTCAGGCATCCAGGGTATTCAATCACCTCTTTTCCTCCTTTTCGCAAGGGGATATTTATCGCTTCTTCGATACCTATCGCTACAATGTGCGACCGGTATGGGATGATAGACCCTTCTTCTTCGAGTACAATCGAGTTACCGACATTTTCAAGATAGAGGGCTTCACCATTAGGGGGAATTGGCCCCTGTTTACCCTCTATTTCCTTTTTGCCATCGCCTCTCTTGTGGTCGTTATTCTAATCATCCTTCCCCTTTACTTCCATCAGCGGAAGGGACTGACAAGTAAAGGGGCGGGAGCGGTGAGCATTTATTTCATAGCCTTAGGGGTGGGATTTATGTTTGTGGAGATAGGGTTGATGCAGAAGCTGGTTCTCTTCCTTGGGCATCCCATCTACTCCATCTCCGTGGTGCTTACTACTCTACTCGTTTTCTCTGGATTGGGAAGCTATGTGAGCGGGAGGATGGGGCTTAGTCCTCCACGAGTGATCTTACTGAGCGTTGTCATGGTAAGCGCTATCCTTCTTTCTTATGTTAAATTTCTTCCTCCCATCGTTGAACATTTTCTCAAGGAGGGGATTTCCTTCCGCATCCTGTTGAGTATAGGGCTGTTGGCACCCCTTTCCTTCTTTATGGGAATGCCCTTCCCCTCGGGACTCAGGATACTTAAAGAGAGGCGGATAAACCTCATCCCCTGGGCGTGGGGAGTAAATGGCGGGGCTTCTGTCCTCGCCTCGGTTCTCGCCATCATTATTGCGATGTGGTTCGGGTTTCTTTCGGTGGTTATCAGCGCATCCCTTGTTTACCTTCTTGGTGCAGTAGTTTTCTTGTGCCGAGGAGGGAGGTTGGGGGGAAGGGGAGGTTGACTAACCGGGCTTATCCCGTTATAATTAAGAGCCGGTAAGCCTCGGCGGAGAGGTGTCCGAGAGGCCGAAGGAGCACGCTTGGAAAGCGTGTGTGCGGGAAACCGCACCGAGGGTTCGAATCCCTCCCTCTCCGCCAGTTTTCTACCGCTGTTTATGGGGGTCTTCTTCAGCTTTTGCTCTTCCTGATCGTGTTCAGCTGGTAACACAAAATAGCCAAGTGATTTGTTCTCGTTGGGTAATATTTCTAATAAGGATAGATTTAAAAGGTGGTTTTTTTGACTTAAATTTGGTAT
>JAGGZT010000051.1 GCA_021161905.1 Acidobacteriota bacterium
CAGGTGTTAAGGAGAGCGAGGGAGCAGGGGCTTGTCCTTCCAGGGGAGAAGTTGAGTCGCGAGCGCACCTTGAGCCTCATCTTCGAGCCCGGTTTCTCCACCAGAACGAGAATGACCGAGATCTCAGGAATGGGGATAGGGATGGATGTGGTGAAGGAGAGAATAGAGGAGCTTGGTGGGATGGTCGAGGTGGATACGAAGAAGGGTTCGGGAACCAGGGTGCGGGTGGTCATTCCGGTGACCTTAGCCAACTTCAAGGTTCTTCTCAGCCAGGTTGATCAATTTACCTTCGCCTTTCCCCTATCGGCGGTTGTCAGGGGAACGAGGTTAAACGGGAGCGGGATGATGAGGAAGAAGGGGGGGTTCCATTATCCGTATCAAGGGAGGGAGATACCAGTTTTTTCCTTAAGGGAGGAGTTATTAAGGAAGAAAGGAGAGGAGGGGAGATTCTTGGTAATCATCGAGGAGTGGGGGAAGAGGATGGGTTTTTTAGTCGATTCCTTAATTGGGCAGAGGGAGGTGGTAGTAAGGCCCCTCCCTTCGCTTCTTTCTCAGATTCCAGGGATAGTGGGGGTGGCGGAGTCGGGTGAGGAGAGATTGGCATTGCTCCTCGACCTTTCCTTTTTCGCCGAGAAGGTATGAGGTCGATATGATGGCGGAAAGGGTGGTGGCAAAGGGCGGGAGTGGTTATCTCGTTTTCTCCTTAGGGAGGGATAATTACGCCATCGAAGTGGAGAGGGTGAAGGAGGTAATAAAGGCGGTGGGGCTCACCCCGCTCCCCCGGGTTCGGGATATAGTGGCTGGGGTCCTTCTCCATCGAGGCGTTATCATCCCAATTCTCGATCTTTCTAAGCTTTTTGGGGTAGAGGACGAAGTTGAGACTGGCTTTAATTGGTATATTGTTGTAAAATATTATAAAGAATTTGTGGGGTTGGGGGTAGCTGAGATCGTTAGGGTGGCGCCGGCTTCCGACTATAGGAGGAAAAAAGGGAAGAAGGGGTCCTTTGCGGTAAGGGGAGTGATTGCCCCTCCTTATCCGGAGGCGATCGTTCTGGATTGGGATGGGGTATTGAACCTGGCGCCGGAGGGGCTGGTGAGTTGAGATGAGGGAAGGAAGGAGCTCTTTCTTTAGATTTCTTCTTCTTCTCGGAGGGGGAACGGGAATCGTTTTCCTCGTAATAGGTTTCCTCCTTTTTCCCTCCTTAAAGATGGGTTTGGTTAAGGCGGAGCTTTCCCGGGCAGAGGGAATGGCGAAGGCAGTAACCCTCTTTGCCCCCCTTAACTCTGATGCAGAGCTTGGGGATATCGCTGCGAGACTTCGCTTAAGGCTCGGGGTAAAGGATTTAAGTCTCTCCCTTATCGATAAAGCTTCTCCTTCTTCCTTTAAGGAGGTAGGAGACGGAAGGTATCGTTTTCAGGCATCTTCCCCGGTATCATCCAGGGAGGGTGTTTTTCTTCTCCTTAGCTACGAGCGGGATCTCTCTCCACTGTTTTCTCCCCTCTTTAGGAGGTTGGTGTTTCTCCTTATTACAGGTTTTCTCCTCATCTCAGGGGGTGGAGGGTTGGTCCTCTTTTTCCTCCTCTCCCCGGTGATCGAGATGAGGAAGCGGCTCTCGCTGTTCTGTGATGAGCTTCTCCATTCCCCCTTACCCGAGGGTGGTTCCCAATATCCGTTCCCAGAGGTGGAGGAGATCATCTCCTCTCTTTCCCCGCGAGGCGGTGCTTCTGCTTCCTCTATCGAGATTGACGATCCGGTTGCCAAAGTGGAGGAGGAGGTTCGGGAGCTTACCTCCCACTGGGAGCGGTTCTCTTCCTCTCTCGAGGAATGGGATAACCGTCTCTATAGGCTCTCCCAGGTAGTGGAGGGGATCGCCTCCCTCCTTGACCAGCTGGGGGTTGGATTGAGCAAAGGGGAGGATTTCTTCTCCTTCTTCGATGGGGAATCGAAGGAACTCATCGCCCATTCTGAAGAGGTGGAGGCATCCCTTAGCGTTATGGAGGGGTATATCAGGGATATATCGGAGCTCTCCCGGGGGTTAGCCAAGGCAGTTGAGGAGACGCAGGCATCGATGGCAAGGATGCTCTTTTCCATCCAGCTCATAGAGAGCAACGCCAAGAAGTCGAGCGAGCTCTCAGCCCGGGTTGAGGAGGATGTGGAGTTGGGCAAGAAGGCGGTTAGCAAGACGATAGAGAGTATGGAGCGGATAAACCGGGCAGTAGCCCAGGCATCGGAGGTTATCAAGAAACTTGGGGCGCGCTCGGTCGAGATCGGGGAGATACTCAATGTGATCGAGGATGTGGCGGAGCAGACCAACCTCCTTGCGGTAAACGCCTCGATAATTGCTGCCCAGGCAGGGGAGCAGGGAAAGGGCTTCGCTGTGGTTGCTGATGAGATAAGGGACCTTGCCTCTCGTACCTCCTCTTCAGCCAAGGATATCGCCAAGTTGATAGCCAGCGTCCAGCGAGAATCGGCGGAGGCGGTGAGATCGATGGAGGAGGGTTCCATAACGGTGGAGGAGGGGGTGAAGCTTTCTCGGGAGGCGGGGAATATCTTCGAGAGGATACTTGAAGGGACGAAGGAGTCCACCTCAATGATGCAGAAGATAGCGGAGGCTACCGTAGAGCAAACGGATAACGGCAATCGGATGATGGAGGCGATAAAAGAGGTAGAGGGGATGATCGATCGGGTCATCCGAGCGGCGGAGGACTATATCTCCCGCATTCCCAGCGTAAGTCAAGGGGTGGGAAGCCTCAATCGGTTAGGGGAGAAGCTCTCCTCAACCTCTTCCTCCTTTGCCATCGAGGTGAGAGGTTTGTTGAAGCTCCTTTCCCAACTTAAGGATCAGGTTTCTCTTGCCAGGAGGGAGACGAGGGAGGAAGAGAAGTGGCGGGAGAAGTTGGAGGAACTGCTGAGTAGGGTAAAGGAGAGGGGGGAGAAACTGACCAAGTTCCTTGCTGAAGGAAGTGAGCTGGGAAAAAGGATTAAGGAGGAGTTTTTGGTGAACGGTGCCCATTCCTTGGGGAAGCTTAAGGATACCTTAAACACCCTCAAGGAGAGGTATGAAGAGCAACAGAGGGTACTGTCGGAGTACTATAGGATATATAGTGAGCTTTGTTCTCAGCTTAGGGATAGGAGGAGGTAATTCTTCAATTATTTATAAGGATTGGGAGGGCAGATGGCAGAGGAAGGGAAGGACAATGTGATAGAGAAGGGAAGGGAGATCCTTCGCATCCTTGAGGAGAGCAAGGAGTTTACCAGACGGCTCCTCAAGGAGAACGAACGGCTCCGCTTCCAGAATGTATCTTTAGCCAAGAAGGTCGAGGAGCTTACCAGGAGAGGTTCGAAGGAGGTTCTCGCCCCCTATCTGGAGGAGATAGATCGGCTGAAGAAGGAGCTTGCTGACCTCAGGGATAAATACGCTGAAGTGGAGCGGGAGAATATGGACTTCGCTCAGAAATATATCGAGGTTGAGGAGCAGAATAACAATTTAGCCAATCTCTATATCGCGAGTTATCAGCTTCATTCCACCCTCGATTTCAAAGAGGTGGTTCAGATAATCTGCGAGATAGTGATCAACTTGATCGGGGCAGAGGTTTTCACCATCTTTCTCTTCGACGAGAAGAGAAAGGAGCTCGGGGGGGTGGCTGGTGAGGGCCGTCCCTCCGATATAGGACGTTATGTTCCTTTAGGCGAAGGGGTTATCGGTTGGACGGCGGAGAAGGGGGAGATATTCATCCTTGAGACCCCGGAGGAGATCGAGGCAGCAGGAGGAGAGAGGCCCATTGCCTGTATTCCCCTCAAGATAAAGAAACGGCTCATTGGGGTCATCGTTGTCTACAAGCTCTTCGTCCAGAAGAGAAAGGGGTTTACCCCGATGGATAGGGAGCTTTTCTCTCTTCTCGCCGGTCATGCGGCAACCGCCCTTTATTCGGCAAAGCTTTATTCCAGTATGGAGAGAAAGTTAAACACCATAGAAAGCTTTATGGAGCTTTTGGCCTCAAAGCAGCCGGAGTGAGGAGATGGGAAGGGAAGTAAGGATATTGGTAGTTGAGGATTCTGCCACAGTGAGAAGATTGATTGAGTTTCATCTGAAAAAAATACCTGGGGTAGAGTTGGAGGAGGCGGAAGATGGCCTTGTAGCTATGGAAAAGCTTTCCTCAGATAGATATGACCTGGTGATAACCGATATCCTTATGCCCCGGATGGATGGGCTAAAGTTGGTCAATTATATCCGTTCCAATGAGAAGTTGAAGAAACTTCCGATATTGATCCTCACCACCAAAGGAGGGGATGAGGATAGGAAGAAGGGAATGGAGCTCGGGGCTAATGCCTATGTGGCTAAGCCGATCGATCCCCGGGAGTTTATGGAAGCGGTCCTTAGGTTGCTGGAGTAAGGAGGGAAGAGGAGGAATGAGCCTGGTTGGCAGTTTAGAGGATCTCCCGATCCCCGATATCCTTCAGTTGGTCAACCTTTCGGGAAGAACGGGCATCCTCGAGGTGAGGAACTCCTTAGGGAAGCATCTCCTTGCCTTTAGTAAGGGGAAACTGGTCTACGCCTCATCCGACGCCATTCGGATCAATCTTCCCGATCTGCTGGTGGAGATGGGGAAGGTGGAGCGGGGAAGGTTAGGGGAGATCCTCGTTCGGGTGAGCGATGGTGAGGGAGATTTGGTCTCCCTTCTGATAGCCGAAGGGGTGGTTTCTCCTGAGGTGATATCCCAAGTGGCAAAGGAGTACTTCCGGGCGGTCATCCAGAACATCACCAACTCCGGTGAGGGTGAGTTTTCCTTTTCCCTGGAGAAGGAGCTTTCGCCGGAGAGACTGGGTTATGAACCGGGCGAGATCCTTCTTCCCGATGGTTTCTCCCCCCAACACCTGCTCCTTGAGGAAGCGAGGGCAGAGGATGAGCGTTCAGAGGGGCTGAGCAATGCCCGTACCCTTGCCCGTGAGTTCTTCATTCGAGGAGGAGAAAGAGAGGTGGTACGGCTTTCGCAAAAGGAAGAGACAAAGGAAGGGGTGGCGGTGTTGGCGAGGAAGAGGGTTTCTCCGGAGGAGTTGGTAGACCTCAGGGAATTCCTCGCTGAGGAGAAGGGAAAAAGAAAGGTTGGGGAGAGGGAGAGACATTTAGTGCTGGTGGAGGAGGACCCAACCTCAAGGAGGTGGATAGGGGATTACTTGAAGAAGCAGAGGTTCATTGTCCATGCGGTGGATTCCGTCTCTCTCGCCTACGAGTTGGTGAAGAGGTTGCTCTCCGAGGATAAGGATTTGGTTTTGATCAGCGACCTGATAATCCCTTCGTTTGAGCGGGATGGTTATCTCGGGGGGCTCGATCTCCTTGAGAGGATGAAGGAGGAGAATCTCGATGTGCCGGTGATAATAATGACCGAGCACCTCGATGTCAATGTGAGGCATAAGGCTTACCTTCTCGGCGCTACCAATTACCTCTTTAAGCCAAGTGCCCTCGATGCCCCTTTCGATCAGCGGGAATACCTCTATGTCCAATTCGCTGAGGAACTCTCCTGCATTTTGAGGCGTCTCTTCGATACCTTGAGCAAGGCGAAATCCCCTTTATCTCCCTCAGCCATAAAGGGAAACGAAGGAGCGATAAGGAGGCAGATAAGGATATTGAAGGAGATGGTTGAGGAGCTGAAACAGCCGGAGAGCTCCTCCCAGATCTCCCTCCTTGCCCTCCGCATCGCCTCCGAGGTATTGGAGCGAGCTTTCCTCTTCCTCGTCAAGGCGAAGGAATATGTTGGTGTCGGGGGGTTTGGGTTGAAGAGGATGGCGGCGATGAACGAAAGGCTTCGTCGCATCAGGATTCCTCTGTTTGAGAACTCCGTCTTTGATATCCTTTTGAAGACCAAGAGGACATACAAAGGGGAACTCCCCGATACCAAGTGGAATCGCTACCTTATCTCTGAGCTCGAAGGGGTAAAACCGAAGGAGGTGGTTGCTGTCCCTATCCTGAGTAAGGGGAAGGTGGTAGCCGTCCTTTATGGGGATAACGGGGAGGGGGGAAAGCCGATAGAGAATATTGAAGGAATAGAGATATTTATGAGCCAGGTGGGCATCGCCTTTGAGAACGCCCTCTTGGAGCGAAAATTAAAAGCACTCCTTTCGTCAAGGGGATGAGTAAGTAATCGCAATTTAAAGGGGGAAATGATGGAGAAGAAGGGATTTAGTAGTTGGTACTTCAATCTTCCCATATACAGAAAGATCGTCTATCTCCTCATAGTCATTCTGCTCATCTCCTCCGTCCCCGCGGTGATCTACTCCTATAGTCGGATGAAGAGGAACTTTCAGGCAATGTTCGAGGAGAAAGGGGCTACCCTGGCGCGGATGATCGCCTATCAAGGGGGATATCCAGTAGCAATTGGTGATGAGGATACCCTTTACAACATCATCGAAGCAGCTATTGGCTGGAGGGAGAAGTTTTCCTCGGGGATTAGAGAAGGAAAGGTGAATATGGCGAAGGCAGCAGCGCGGGTGGCTAAGGAGAGCGACATACTTTACATTATCATCTACGATGTGGATGGCAAGATCCTTGCCGCTTATAACGAGAAGGCGAGAAAACTTCCTAAGGACATCGAGGCTAAGGCGGTCAAGGTAGAGAAGCTCTCCACCTTCTTTCTTCCCCGGGGAAAGGTCATCCACACCGTAAGCCCCATCTAACTTCTCCAAATGGCTACTGGCTCAGCGGAGGCGTTACTCGGCGGAGGTGGGGGAACCCTGAGACGGCGAAAAGTGGGGATGGTAGAGGTAGGGATTTCCACCGCCAATCTCAGTTCCTATCTCTCTGCGGTGATAAGGTCCTCCGCTTTTTACTATCTCATCGCTGCTGCCATCGGGGTAGCGCTGGCTGCCTTTGTTAGCCGGATAATCACCAAGCCCTTGGCGATTATGGTGGAAAGGCTAAGGGAGATCGCAAAGGGGAAGGGCGATCTCACGGAGAGGCTCGAGGTGACCTCGAGGGATGAGGTAGGGCAATTGGCGGATAGCTTCAATCAATTCGTTTCCTTTATGGCTCAAACGATAGCCACCATCCAACAAACCGCCTCCAAGGTGGCCACCACCTCCGAGGAGCTTTCCGCCTCTGCTGAGGAGCTCAACGCCTCTGCTGAGGAGATCTCCTCGATAATCCAGCAGATCTCCCAGGGTTCAATCAGACAGGCGAAGGGGACCAAGGGGACCAATGAGCTCTCGGAAGCGATTTCCCATTCGGCGGAGGAAATACTGAGAAGGGCTAAAGAGAACTGGGATACCGCCTCCCAGGTGAAGGCGATGGCGGGAAAGGGGTTGGCTTCAGCGGAGGAGGTGACGGAGCGGATCGGTCGGATCTCGGAGGTGGTTTCCGAAACGGAGCGACAGATTGATGAGCTGAACCAGAAGTCGGCAGGAATAGAGAAGGCGGTGGAGAGGATAACCAGCATTGCCAATCAGACCAATCTCCTCTCCTTAAATGCTGCTATCGAAGCCTCTCGTGCCGGGGAGTATGGCCGTGGCTTTGCGGTGGTGGCAGAGGAGGTGAGGAAGCTTGCTGAGGATACCGCGGGCTACGCCGAGGAGATAAGGGATATGATCGAAGCCATAAGGGAGGCGACCCATAATGTAGTGATGAGTATGTCCCGGGTGACAGAGGAGGTTTCCCAGGGCCGAGGGGTTATCCTGAACACTTCCGCCCTAATAAAGGAGATAACCTCTCGGATAGAGAGGGCAGCTCAGGGTATTGAGGATATCTTAGAGAGGGCTAAGTCTCAAACGGAGGAGATGAGAAGATTGCTTATGAATACCGAGGAGATAGCCAAGGTGGCTGAGGAGAATGCAGCTAATGCCGAGGAGATCGCTGCCTCCATAGAGGAGCAGACCGCTTCTACTGAGGAGATGAGTGCTTCAGCACAAGAACTCTCTACCGCGGCTGAGGAGTTAAAGAGATTGGTGGAAACATTTAAGGTGGAACAACAATAATGATGAGGGAAAGGATATGAGAAAAACAAGGGAAGGTTTCCTCTTTTGGTGTTTGATAATCATTCTTCTCCTCTTTTCGTCCCCAGCGAGGGCGCAGAAGGTTACCGCGGTGGTAAGCCGCAATATAAACCTCTATCTCGAAGCCCTTGCCGGTTTTAAGGAGAGTTTTAAGGGAGCAGTCGAAAGCTACACCTTCATAGGTGATCCCATAAAGGACAGGCTATCTCGAGGGAGAATTTTGGGGAGTAATTGCGATCTCTATTTCTTTGTCGGTTCCTATGCCGCCACCCAAGCGAAGGAGGTCATTGGGGTAAAGCCGGTTGTTTACTGCCTCATCCTGAAACCAGAGGCTTTTGGCTTAACCGGTTCTAAGGTTGCTGGGATCTCTTTGGAGATGCCTCCACTTGCCAGAATGCTTTCCCTCATAAAAGAGGTCGCCCCTCAAGAAAACAAGGTGGGTTTCCTTTACGCTTCAGGTGCGGGAAGTGGTCCTTTGGTCAGTAAAGCGGAGGAGGAGGGGAGGAAGTTGGGCATTACTGTGATAAAAGCTGGGGTGAGGAATGAGACGGAACTCCCCACCGTCTTCCGGCAGCTGGGAAATGAGGTTAAGTACATTATCCTATCTTTGGATCAGCTCTTGATGAACGATGCTTCCTTTTCCTATATAGTAAAGACATCGTTAGAGATGAAGGTGGCGGTTTTGGTTTCGGGCGAGGTTTATGCAAGGAGGGGGGCTTTCTGCTCGGTGGTGCCGGATATAAAGGATATAGGGAGATTGGCGGGGGAACTGGCGAACCAAATTACCAGCTCCCCTCGCAAGAATTTTCAGGTGGTTCCTCCCCGGAAGTACAATATAGTGATAAACTCCAGGGTAGCCAGGTTATTGGGGATAAAGATACCCTCTACTCTTGAGGGGGTTAAGGTTATCAGGTGATCATTTTATAAAGCGGGACATCTCCCGATGGAGATTGCTCACCAATCCTTCGAGCTCGGTTATTCGCGAGGAAAGCTCGGAGAGAGAAGCTGATTGTTCTTCGATGGCAGCGACAATACTTTCTATCCCTTGTGAATTCCGTCTGTTTACCTCCTCTATTATCCGCATACTCTCGTTAATATCCTCAAGTAACTCCCTCTGGGTGTTGGTGTAGTTGGATATCCTTATAGAATATGATAAAGCCTCCTCAATGGAGGATAATATCTCCCTTAAGGCTTCTTCCGAGGTCTTAGCGATCTCGCTGGCGTCTTCAGCCTTCTCCTTGCTTTCCATCATTATATTATTGATCAGATTGAACCGCGTGGAAAGAAGGCTTATTGCTTCTTTTATCTCCTCGGAGGCTTTCTTGGTACTTTCGGCTAATCTACCCACCTCTTCCGCTACTACTGAAAACTCACGACCAAACTCCCCCGCCTTCGCCGCTTCGATGGAGGCGTTCAAGGCAACTACATTTGTTCTGGTGGTGATCTTCAAGATGGTGGAAGTAAACCGGGTTATCCGCTCTGCGATCTTTTCGAATTCGGTAATCGCCTGGGCTGCTCTTTCCACATCCTCCGTCAATTCGAGGAGGGTATTTACTGCGAGCTCCACCTCTTTTCTATTCTTCTCCGCCACCGCCATTGCCTTTCTGCTCTTCTCGTCTGCCTCCTCCGTCTCCTTAGCGATGGATTTGGATGAGGAGAAAGCGGTTGCCACTTTCTGATAATTCTCCTCCATCAACTTCCGCTGTTTTTCGATCTCCTTGCTCATCGTATCTAAGGTGGCGTTTATCTCCTCTGATGAAGCGGTAAGCTCCTCCACTGTGGAGGCGAGCTCGGTAGTGAACCGGTTCACCGAACCGGATAGCTCCTGAAGCCGTCTTACTATGTTGTAAAAGTGAATGCTTACCGCTAAGAAATTGGCAATGTATGACGAGAAAAGGAGATCTCGCTCTTTAAAATGATTGCGCTTGGTGTGTTCGAGGTCGAACACACCGATTACTTTATCTCCCGAAAGAATGGGGAAGGCGAGTTCCGAATACATCCCGGGTACTACCTCTACCCGTTCTGGGTGCTTTGTTGTATCACCGATCACCATCGGTTCCTTTGTCCGGTAAACCACGCTCGCTATCCCTTCCCCGATCTTCATGGTAGACTCCAAGTCAGGACCGTCTCTCGTGGAATCGTAGATGGTTATTATCTCTCCTTTCTCTTCGTCGATGGCTGAGATGTAGCAATTGGAGTATTCTATCAGTTCATCCAGCGTTTCCTTTATCTTCCGCATCGATTGGGTAAGCTCAAGGGTGGAGGAGATTGCTGCTCCCGCCTTTATCACTTTTTCCATCTCCTCCGCCAAGATCGCTTTGGTGAAAAGGGGCTGGCCAATGATCCATAATATTCCGAGCCCTATTAAATAAAGAATGAACTTAGTTTGGGGAAGGTTGTGTAACGCCCAAAGGGCGGAAAAGGCAGAAAGACAGAGGAAAAAGGAAGTAAGAATTTCCCATTTTAGTATAAAGGGAAGCTCTTCTTTTTTTACCTCTCCTCTGGCTATAAAAAGAAGGTAGAAGCCACCTATGTTGAGACCGAAGAAGAACAGAGCAAAGAAGATAGCCAAAGGGTAATTTCCTTGGGAGAGGGCATTGCTCCCCCATTTTCCACCTAACTGCCAGTAGGTAAAGCCGGAGATGAAAAGGCATATGGGGGTATGTGACGCGAGTTGAAGGGCGGGGTAGAAATCTCTTTTTAAGACCAAGGTATCTACTAAGAGTATTCCGGTGAAGGCGAGTATCATCGTCCAGGTCAAACCAAATTGCAAGAAAGAGAAAATCAGAAAACCAGAAGTAAAGGAGAGAAAGGAAGTCCTTATAAGGGGGATAGCATATTTCCTACCCAGACCGAGAAGTACAAGAAAAACGAGATAATATTTCCACCCCTCCTTAGGAAGCCCGAAATAATAGAGGGTGGGGATGAAAAGGATAAGGTTCGTGGCAAAAAGACCTATACTTCTTTTCTTTCCCATTCTCTGTTTCTCCTGAAATTGCAATATTTATTTTACAAGAAACCCCTTGACTTGTCAACAGAAACCAAAAGGTTGGTGCCCAGTTTCGTCAATCGCTTCCCACTGTCCCTATGGTGAACGGTAAAAGGAGTTGTTAGGGTTTCCCCTTCGATTAAAATATTGACTTGACTTTTTGCTCTTTTCTTGATAAAAAAAGAAACTCTATAGAGGGGAGGTTTTCTATTGATGTGAAGAAGCGGGTGTTCTAACCGTCCCTGAAGTAGTTCTTAAAGAGACAAAGAGGGGGCAAGTTTTAGCCCGATTTTTTTATTGTGGGGGGAGTTTTTTAGTGAAGCTTTGGAAGTTGTATCAAGGGAAGGCTTAGGGAGGTGAGCTATGCGGATATTGAAATTTGGTGGTAAATCTCTCGCTAATGCAAGGTGCATAAACGGTGTGGTGAACATAATCCTCAAGGAGAGCACCGTCTCTCCTGAGTTGACCATTGTTTGTTCCGCCTTTTCCGATACCACCAACAGACTGCTTTATGCAGCCACCCTCGCCTCCCAGAAGCAGACTGATTATAAAAGGGCGTTAAAGAGGGTCTATTCCTTTCACAGGGGGATAATAAATTCCTTTTTCAAAGGAGGCGACCCGAAGAGAAAGGTTTTATCAGATTTCAAAAATATATTTTCCGAGCTCTCCGAGGTCGTTAATGGAATTTATCTTGTAAATGAGTTGACGCCGAAGACCCTTGATTTTGTGCTGAGTTTTGGAGAGCGTTTTTCGAATTATATAATCAGCGAGATCTTGAGACAATTCTTCCCCGAGGTGGAATATCTCGATACGAGAAAACTGATAAAGACGGACGATAACTTTGGCAATGCCCGGGTCATTATGGACCTAACGGAGAAGAATATAAGGGAGTATTTCAAAACACACCGAGCGATTCAGGTAGCAACCGGGTTCATCGGCTCTACCCTGAAGAACGAGACAACGACATTGGGAAGAGGGGGCTCAGATTACACCGCCTCCATTCTGGGTGCTGCGTTAGATGCTACCGAGATAATCATCTATACCGATGTGGATGGGCTAATGACAACGGATCCGAAAAGGGTGAAAGAAGCGTTCCCCATAAAGTGCATTGAGTATGAGGAAGCGATGGAGTTGTCCCATTTTGGCGCCAAGGTGATTTATCCTCCTTCCATTCAGCCGGCGTATTACAAAGACATTCCCATCAGGATAAAGAATTCATTCAATCCTGATTTTGAGGGAACCCTTATCGCCCCCAGCAGGGAGCGGGATAGATATCTGATAAAGGGGATCTCCGCCATTGGGGATATCTCCCTCCTGACCATTCAGGGAAGTGGAATGGTGGGGGTGGCGGGGATAGCGTCTCGTTTCTTTGGTGCCCTGGCGAGGAATGGCATAAACATAATCCTCATTACCCAAGCCTCCTCGGAGCACTCCATTTGTGTGGCGGTAAATTCAGGGCAGGTGGAGAAAGCGAGAGAAGTGGTAAAGGAGGAATTCAGACAGGAGCTCCTCGACCATAAGATAGACGATGTTTTCGTGGAACGGGATATGTCCATTGTGGCGATCGTCGGTTCCAATATGAAAAGGCGGGTGGGGATCTCGGGGAGGCTCTTTCAGGCTTTGGGGAAGAACGGGATAAATGTAGTTGCCATTGCTCAGGGAGCCTCTGAGTTAAACATCTCGGTGGTTATAAAGGAGGAAGATGAAGCCAAGGCGTTGAATGTCATCCATGAGGCTTTCTTCCTCTCGGAGAAGAAGACGCTTAACCTTTTCATCGTGGGCACGGGGCTGATCGGGAGGACCCTGATCAATCAGATAAGAAAAAATAGGTCGATGCTTTCCTCAGAGCATTCCCTGAACATAAAGGTGATAGCACTCGCCAATTCAAGAAGGATGCTTTTCAAGGAGGATGGCGTAGGTCTTGAATCGTGGAAAAGGCAACTTCTGAATTCGGGTGAACCTTCAAATATGGGGAGATTCGTAGGGAGGATGAAGGAGCTCAATCTCCCCAATAGCGTCTTCGTGGACTGCACCGCAAGTGACGAGGTTGTTAGGTACTACCAGGATATTCTCAAATCACATATCCCCATCATAACGCCAAACAAGAAGGCTTGCTCCTCTGAGTTTTCCCTTTATCGGGATCTTAAGTCATTGACCAGAAAGTACGGGGTCCCCTTTCTCTATGAGACAGCCGTTGGGGCAGGGCTTCCGGTGATTAGCACTTTGAGGGACCTTTTGAACAGCGGTGATCAGGTTAAAAGGATAGAGGCGGTACTTTCCGGAACCATCAGCTTCATCTTTAACTCCTTGAAGAAGGGGGGAAGATTTAGTGAGATTATAAGGATGGCCAGGGATAAGGGATATACTGAGCCAAATCCTGCGGAGGATCTGAACGGAATGGATGTTGCGAGGAAGGTATTGATCTTGGCTCGTGAGATCGGACTTGAGCTCGAAATGAAAGATGTCTTTGTTGAGAGCCTGTTGCCCGAAGGTTTTAAAGGGATAGACTCTGTTGATATGTTTTTCAAAAAGCTCCCTCAATTGGATGAAGTATATGAGAGAAAGGTATCCGCTGCGGAGAAGAAAGGAAGGGTTCTCAGGTACATCGCCTCGATAGAGGATGGAAAGGCAGAGGTTCGGTTGAAGGAGGTGGATGTCCGTCATCCATTCTTCCACCTGAGGGGGAGGGATAATATCGTCTCCTTTCACACGAAGCGATATAGCCGGTTTCCCCTTGTAGTCAAGGGACCTGGTGCAGGGGCTGAGGTGACGGCAGCGGGGGTTCTCGCAGATATAATCCGAATATCGAATTATTTGATGTAACGATGAAGGGACTGAAGGAAGTTAAAGTTTTTGCTCCGGCAACGGTGGCGAATCTCGTATGTGCCTTTGACATACTTGGGGTTGCCCTCGAGACCCCTGGGGATGAGGTCGTTTTGAGGTTGAGAAAAGAGCCGGGGATAAAGATAAGCAAGATAACCGGTGATGGAGGAAGGCTTCCCCTCGATCCGGAAAGGAATGTGGCTACCATAGCGATGGCTTCGATGATGAGCTCCTTGAAGGTGAAGGAGGGCGTGGAGGTGGAGCTTATAAAGAAGATGCCCATTTCAAGCGGACTCGGTTCCAGTGCAGCGAGCTCCGTCGCCGGGGTTTTTGCCTTGAATGTCCTTTTGGGTGAGCCCCTTTCAAAGGAGGAGCTTCTGCCCTTTGCGTTGGAGGGAGAGAAGTTTGCCAGCAAGGAGGCACATGCGGATAATGTAGCCCCCTCTCTTTTCGGAGGGGTAATCCTTGTAAGGAGTATATCTCCCCTTGAGATTGTGAGGATATCCTATCCTGAGTCCATTTATTTTGGTATCGTTCATCCAAAAATGGAAATAGAGACGAAGAAAGCCCGGCAGATACTTCCCCAGAAGGTTCCGTTGAAAAAAGCGGTGATCCAATGGGGAAACATTGCCGGATTGATAGCCGGGCTTATGAAAAAGGACCTCAAGCTGATCTCAGCTTCCCTTTCCGATGTGATCATAGAGCCGGTCCGCTCCAAGCTGATCCCCAATTTCGAGAGGGCGAAGGAGGTCGCCTTGAAAGAGGGCGCCCTTGCTTTTGGGATCTCAGGTTCAGGTCCTTCGGTTTTTGCCCTTTGTTCCTCGAGGGAAGAAGCGAGCTTTGTGGCGAAGAAGGTGAGCGAGGACTTTGAGAAAGCGGGGCTATCCAGCGACATCTACATCTCCGGGGTTAATGAAGAAGGACCCAAGATAGTTTACAGGAGGGGTTGAGTTGAAATACCTGAGCACAAAGGGGAGGGCTGAGCCGGTTAGTCTAAGGGAGGCGGTTTTAAAGGGGATGCCGGATGACGGAGGGCTCTTTTTCCCCGAGCATATACCCCGAGTAAGTACCGAATTCTTGAGGGAGATGGATGCTCTCTCATTTCAAGAGATATCCCTTGAGGTGGCGAGGCTTTTCTTCAGCGAAGATATATCCGAGGAGGAATTGGAGGGATTTATCCGGAACTCGATAACCTTTGATGCTCCCCTGAAGAGGGTGAAGGAAAATGTTTATAGCCTTGAACTCTTCTTTGGACCAACCCTCGCCTTCAAGGACTTCGGGGCTCGGTTTATGGCAGAGATGGTATCTTATTTTGCTAAAAAGGAGGGGAAGAAGTTAACCGTTCTCGTGGCGACCTCAGGGGATACCGGCAGTGCAGTGGCGAACGCCTTTTACCAAAAGGAGGGGATAGAGGTCTTCATACTCTATCCAAGTGGGAAGATCAGCAAGAACCAGGAACTGCAGATTACAACCTATGATAAGAACATTACCGCGCTTGAGATAAAAGGGACCTTTGACGATTGCCAGAGGCTGGTTAAGACGGCATTCCTTGATAGGGAGCTGAACGATAGACTTAATCTCACCTCCGCCAATTCCATAAACATCGCCCGATTAATCCCCCAGTCGTTCTACTATTTTTATGGATTTTCCCAGCTTAAAGGGAGAAAGGAGAGGGTTATCATCAGCGTCCCCAGTGGCAATTTTGGAAATCTCACTGCCGGCATAATAGCGAAGAAGATGGGCCTTCCCATTCATAAATTTGTTGCCTCGACCAATATAAATGACACCGTCCCTCTATATCTTAAGACCGGTAGGTTCGAGCCCAAAGAGTCCAAAAGGACCATTTCCTCGGCGATGGATGTGGGAGATCCGAGCAATTTCGCCAGGATCCTTTATATCTATGGCAATGATCTCAATAGAATAAGAGAGGATATTGTTGGCTGGAGCTTTGATGATGAGGAGACGAAGGACACAATTGGTGAGGTTTACCAGAGATATGATTACCTTCTCGACCCTCACGGGGCGGTGGCTTTTTTAGGGCTTTCAAAAGCTATGGAAGAAATAAACGGGGCTAGCGGTATTTTTTTAGAGACTGCCCATCCAGCCAAGTTCTTCGACATTATCGAACCGATAATCAAAAGGAAGGTGGAGCTTCCCTCCGGGCTTAGGGAGGTATTGAGTAAAAGGAAGAGATCGATTATCCTCTCCCGCTCCTTTTCCGAATTTAAGGGTTTTCTCTTGGAAACCACAAATAGATAGAGCCCTTTTTCAAGATTGAGGTTGGTATTTCCCATCCTTTTCGATCCTTTGATAGGGGGGGATCGTATGGTAAAATGGGAAAGCATCCATCGCTTTTATAAGGAGGGTGAATGTCCTATTTGGTACTTGCTCGTAGGCTTAGACCCCAGAATTTCGATGAGATCGTGGGCCAGGAGGTGATCGTCCGTTCCCTAAAGAACGCCATCCTCTCGGGGCGGATCCCTCACGCCCTGCTTTTTTCCGGGATAAGGGGAGTGGGGAAGACCACCACCGCCAGAGTGTTTGCCAAGGCGCTCAACTGTGTAGAGGGACCAACGGTAACCCCTTGCGGTAAGTGCCCTTCCTGTAAGGAGATAGCCCTCGGCAATTCGATCGATGTGTACGAGATAGATGGCGCCTCCAACCGGGGCATAGACGAGATAAGGGAGTTGAGGGAGAATGTCAAGTACTCCCCGGCACGCGATCGGTTCAAGATCTACATAATAGACGAGGTTCATATGTTGACCCCGGAGGCGTTCAACGCCCTCCTGAAGACGCTTGAGGAGCCACCCTCCCATGTTGTTTTTATCTTAGCCACTACCAACTATCATAAGGTGCCCCCGACGATCATCTCCCGCTGTCAGCATTACGAGTTCCAACGGATACCTCATCGTCTCATTGTCTCTCAGCTTAAGAAGATCGCGTCTGGGGAGAAGGTGAAGATCTCGGAGGCGGGGTTGAACACCATCGCCACCGCTGCCTCGGGCAGTCTTCGGGATGCCCAGAGCATTCTGGAACAGCTCATCTCCTTTGCCGGAGAGAGTGTCTCCGATGAGGATATAACCGCGGTCCTCGGCATCGTTCCTGCTGAGGCGCTTCTTTCCATATCCGAGGCGATCCTGCGGGAGGACGCCTCCCTTCTCATCAAAACGGTCGATGATCTTCTGAACAGGGGATACGATGTTCAGGAGCTTATCTCCGAGCTTATCTCCCTTTTCCGTCATCTGATGGTGGCGAAACTGGTCAAGGAGGCTAAAGAGCTCATCCCCCTACCAGACAAGGAATTAAGGCGGATCGAGATTCAAAGCAAGGAGTTTTCCCTTGAGGATATCCTTCGGATATTGAACCAATTGGCAAATGCGGAACAACTTACCCGCTGGAGCACTCAGCCCCGCTACCTCCTCGAGGCGGTTCTCATTCGTTCTCTCAGGTTGAGAAAACTCGTTCCCTTGGAGGAGGTTCTCTCGAGCCTTTCTTCTGGCGGAGTTTCCTCAGCCGAGTCCCCCTCTGGCAGAGGGGAAAAGGGACCCTCTCTCAAGATGGAGGAGGAAGCTCCCCCCTATGAGGAGAAGGAAGGGGACATCGAGAAGGAGGCAGATGAGGAGTCCCCTGAGGTGGCTGACGAACGGGTGAAGACCCTCCTTTCAAGGCTCAGGAGAGAAAGGCTCCCCCTTTTCTCTATGTTGGTGAATAACGGGGTGGAGCTTGGGGTAGAGGGAGACGATCTGGTGGTGAACTACCCCAAGGGGAAGGAGCCGGTTATCGATATCCTGAAAACGGAGGAAAAACTCGCCTACCTTTCTGAGCTCGCCAGGGCATCGGGGCTTCGTGAGATAAGGTTCTCCCTTGTTCAGAGGGAAGAGGAGGGTTCCTCTTCCCCGGGGAAGAAATTCATCTCCCCCAAGCAAAAAGTCCTCGAGGATGAACGGGTAAGAGGGGTTTTGGAGCTATTCGAGGGGGAGTTGATCGATGTGAGAGAGCATAAGGAGAAGGGGAGGAAGGAGGAAGCCGAATAGAGGAGGGGGATGTTTCAGTTCCCGGAAGCCTTCAGAAGATTGATCCTTGAGCTTTCCCGTCTTCCCGGTATTGGGGAGCGGACTGCGGAGCGGTTGGCTTTCCATCTATTGAAGACGGCGCCAGGAGAGGCGGAACGACTGGCTCGTTCCATCATCGAGGTTAAAAAGAAGGTCTTCTTCTGCTCCGTCTGCAATAGTATCACCGAGCGCGATCCCTGCAGTATCTGTTCCGATCCAGCAAGGGATAGGAGCAAGGTCTGCGTGGTGGAGCAACCGGGAGATATCATCGTGATCGAAAAGACGGGGAAATATAATGGGCTCTACCATGTGCTGATGGGGGTACTTTCCCCTCTGGGCGGGGTGGGACCGGAGGAGCTCAGGATCAAGGGGCTTCTTTCCCGATTGAAGGAGGGGGAGATAAAGGAGGTCATAATCGCCACCAGTCCCAATGCAGAAGGAGAGGCTACCGCTTTCTACCTGGCTAAGATATTAAAACCCTTAGACTTGCTTATTACCCGGATCGGAATAGGTATCCCTGCCGGCGCTGAGCTCTCCTATGCTGATGAGGTGACGATGGCGCGCGCTATTGAAGGAAGAAGGGAGATTTAGATGTTGAAGCGGAAGGTGATCACATCCCCATCTGCCACTATATAGTCTTTTCCCTCGAGGCGGAGGAGTCCCTTTTTTCTTCCTTCCTCGATCGAGCCCAATTTATCGAGGTCGAAAAAGGAGATGACCTCTGCCCTTATAAATCCTCGTTCCATATCGGAGTGAACTGCACCTGCTGCCTTTACCGCCCTTGTGTTCTCCTTGATGCTGAAAGCGCGGACCTCTCCGCTCTTATAGGTGAAGAAGGTGATGAGCCCGAGCAGGCGGTAGGAATCCCGGATTATCCGCTCCCGGCAGGCGGAATCGATGCCGTAGCTTTTTCTGAATTCGGTTGCTTCGTCCGGTGGAAGCTCCGCTATCTCGAGCTCTATCTTTCCGTAGATGTGGGAAAGCCCCATCTTCTTTTTCCCCTCGTAGCCCTTTAGCCCGTATTTTTCTACGAACTCCTTCTCCCCGAGCTCCTCCTCGCCGAGGTTGATTACCTGGAGGATCGGCTTTGCTGAGAGGAACTGGAACCCCCGGAGCATCCTCTCCTCCTCGGAGGAGAAGGAAAGCTCCCTTAAGGGGGTGTTCTTATCCAGTGCCTCCTTTACCTTGTTGAGGAGCTCGTATTCTTTTGTCAATTCATCGCTTTTTATCTTCTTGATGTCCTTTTCCACCCGTTCCAATCTCTTTTCCGCCACAAGGAGATCGGCTAAGATGAGCTCATCCTCGAGGTCGGTTATATCTTTGGCAGGGTTTATCTCTCCTCCCCGATGGGGAAGCTCAGGGTCGGTAAAGGCGCGCACCACATGGAGGAGGGCATCGGCTGGGCGGATGGCGGAGAGGAGTTCACTTCTTCCGAGCTCGGTTCCGGGGAGGCCTCCGATATCCACATACTCTATCTCCGCTGGTGTCAGCTTTTTGGGAGAGAATATCTCGGCGAGCCGGTCGAGCCTATGATCAGGCACCTTGGAGATACCGATCCTCGCTTCCGCCTTTCCTCCGCCGAACTTTGAGGTCTCGAGATGAGCACCGGTGAGGATGTTGAACAGGGTGGTCTTTCCTACCTTGGGAAAGCCGATTATCCCTATCTTCATCTCATCCTCCTTAAGGATATTTAAGGACGAGGTGGCTCCATTTGTCAACCGCGATTCCACCCTTTCTAACCGGCTAAAGTATAAATTTTTTAATCAGATTGATAATTTTCCTTGACAAGGGGAAAAGGGGTATATTAAGATAACCTCAGGTGGAAAAATCTGGACAAAAGTGGACCACCGTCCCAAAAATGAGGGAAAAAGGGAAGGAAAAGTTGAATAAAGAGCTCCAAAACATACTGAGAGGAAGCTTCATAACCAAGGTGGACGATAAGGGGCGGATAAAGATACCCACCGCCTTCAAGAGGATCATCCTCGAGGAATATGGTCCCAATCTTTATATCACCAGCTTAACTGGAGAGAGTGTACGGATATATCCTTTCCCTGTTTGGGCAGAGATTGAGGAGAAGTTGTTAACGCTTCCCTCGATGCATCCGACCAAGCTAAGGGTAGTCGATGTATCCAGTTATTTTGGGCAGATAGCAACTATGGATAAACAGGGAAGGGTGCTCATCCCTCAGAAGCTTCGGGAAGAGGCGCGGATGGAGGGGGAGGTGGCTGTTTTGGGGCACCTTCGTTATCTCGAGGTGTGGAACGACCAGCTGTTCCGGGAGAAGAGATTGGCGGTGCCGTTAACCGAGGAGGATTTGAGGATCCTTTCCGAGCTTGGCATATGACCGGCTCCCAGAGGGTGAGATGGAGCCTGAGGTTTATCATAAACCTGTTTTAGTGAAGGAGGTGGTCGAGCAGTTAGTAGTTGATCCGGATGGGTTTTACATCGATTGTACCGTTGGGGAAGGGGGGCATTCATTGGCGATCTTAGCCCGTCTTTCAGAGAGAGGGAGGCTTCTCGGTATCGACCGCGACCCCGAGGTGATCGAGGTGGCGAGAGGGAGGCTTTCTTCATTTTCATCGCGGGTTCGTCTCCTTTCCTCCGATTACCGAAGGCTTCCTGAGATATTGAAAGAGGGAGGATATCCTCCACCTTCGGGCATCCTTTTTGACCTCGGCCTCTCCTCGTTCCAGCTTTTTAGGCCTGAGCGAGGGTTCAGCTTTTCCCTTCCCGGACCCCTCGATATGAGGTTCGATCGGAGCTCGGGGATGTCCGCCTCAGAGCTGGTGAATCGACTCTCCGAAGGAGAGCTTGAAGAGATAATAAGAGAATACGGCGAGGAGCGAGAGGCAAGGAGGATCGCGAGGGCGATCGTGAGGGCAAGGAGGAAGAAGAAGATAGAGGAAACCACCGAGCTGGCGGAGATCATAGTGGATGCGATGAGGAGAAGAAGGTGGCGGATACACCCAGCAACCAGGACTTTCCAAGCCCTTCGCATCGCAGTGAACGATGAGCTTACCGGTCTCGATGAGGTTTTGGAGCAGGCGGTGAGACTTCTTAAGAAGGGGGGGAGATTGGTGGTAATTGCCTTTCATTCCCTTGAGGATAGGGTAGTAAAGCGGGTTATGAGGCGTCTTTCCAAGCTGGATCCACCCCTTCTCCGGCTGGTGAATAAGAAGGTGATTCGTCCCGGAAGGGATGAAGTAAGGGAGAACCCGCGGGCGAGAAGTGCCCGGATGCGAGTGGGAGAACGGCTATAAATGGTGGACAGGGTGGGAAATAATCAGAAGATAAGGGAAAGGAGATGGAAGTTCCCTCGGGGCGTCCTTCTTCTTATGCTCGTTTTTGGGGTTCTCTTTTTCTATCTTTGGGAGCAGGTGGAGATAATGAAGCTCGGCTATCGAATAGACGAACTCAATAAGAAGAGGGAAAAGCTGCTCGAGGAGAAAAGGAGGCTTTCTCTGGAAAAGGCTTTCCTAAGTTCCCCTGAGAGGATAGAAAGGATTGCTAAAACGAAACTTGGAATGCGGTATCCCAAGCCAGAAGAGGTGATAATCATCGGCGAGGAGAATAAGAAGAGATAGGGACGGATTATGGTGGAGAGGAAGAAGAAAAGAGCGATCTTCGTTGGAGTAATGCTCCTCCTTTGGTGTGGGGTCATCTTCTTAAGGCTCTACGCCATTGGAATAAGGGATAGGGAGAAGTATCGGGAACGAGCGAGAAGGCAGTGGGAGAGGGTGATCACCCTCTCCCCAAAGAGGGGGGTTATCTACGATCGGATGGGAAGGGAGCTTGCGGTAAGTGTTGAGGTCCCCTCGATCTACGCCGATCCCTCTCAGGTTTCCGATCCCGATGGTTATGCAAAGGTGCTCGCTCCATTGCTCGGCGTTAGGAAAGGGTTTATAAAAAAGAGGCTGGCGAGGAAGGGGGAGTTTTCTTGGCTTAGGAGGAAGGTGACTCCGGAGGTAGCGGAGGAGGTGCGGTCCCTTAAACTTCGTGGTATCGGCATTATCTATGAAAATAAGCGGTTTTATCCCAATGGCAGTCTTGCCTCCCATCTCCTTGGCTTCGTGGGGATGGACAACATAGGTCTTGCCGGGATCGAGAGGAAGTACGATGGGGTGATAAGGGGAAGCTCCGGCAGGATGTTGGCGGTGATAAAGGAGAACACGAAGGAGCTTATTTCCGATGGGGAGATCAGATTGTCCCCAAGCGAGGGAGATGATCTCGTCCTTTCCATCGATACCGTCATTCAGTACTATGCCGAACGGGAGCTGGAACGGGCGATTAGGAGGACATCGGCTAAGGGGGGAATGGTCGTTGTGATGGATCCGGAGACGGGAGAGGTGTTGGCGTTAGCCAATAGGCCTACCTATGATCCCAACCGATTTAACGATTATCCTCGTTATTCCTGGCGAAATCGAGCGGTTGCCGATATCTATGAGCCAGGCTCCACCTTCAAGATCGTTACCGCCTCCGTTGCCCTTGAAGAGGGGGTAGTTTCTCCTTACGACCATTTCTATTGCGGGCAGGGAGCGATAGTAGTGGACGGCTATCTCATCCGGGATACTGGTTCTTATGCCGACTTGAGCTTCCGCGAGGTCCTCGAATACTCAAGCAATGTGGGCGCGGTGCTCATCGGAACGAGGCTTAATCCAAAAACCTTCCATGATTGGCTCAATGAGCTCGGTTTCGGAAGAAGGACCGGGATCGACCTTCCTGGGGAGAGCCCAGGTCTCATCGGTGGTTATAAGGGATGGAGCAAGTTTATGCTCGGGGAGATATCGATCGGCCAGGGCATTGGGGTAACCGCCCTTCAGATGCTGAGGGTGACGGCAGCGGTAGCCAACGGGGGGTATCTCCTCACTCCGAGGATAGCGCTCGGCAGGAAAAAGGGAGGAACTTTCGAGCCCTTCCCCAGAGGGGAAAGGGTTATGGTTCTTTCTCCCCGAACCTGCTCCATCATAAAGGAGATAATGGAAGGGGTGGTCGAAAGGGGGACTGGGAAAAGGGCTAAGGTCCCCGGTTATAGAGTTGCAGGAAAGACGGGCACTGCCCAGAAGATAGGTCCTTCTGGAACCTATGCTGATGGGGGCCATATCGCCTCCTTTGTTGGGTTTGCCCCGGTGGAAAAGCCGCGGATAGCGGTTATTGTAGTCATCGACGAGCCTAAGGGGAGGTATTTCGGAGGGGAAGTGGCAGCGCCGGTATTCAGCCGGGTGGTCTCTGCCACCCTTCGTTATCTCCGAGTGCCTCCGGAGAAAAAGGATGGATGGCTTTTGGCACGGGCGATCAGTCAAACTGAGGGAAGCGAATGAAGCTTGAGGAACTGCTCAATTCGGTGGAGATAGTGGAGGTTAAAGGGGATCTCTCTACGGAGATCGATGGTATCAGCTACAACTCGAAGAGGGTGAAAGAAGGCTATATCTTCATAGCCATAAAGGGGGAGAAGACTGACGGAAACCGCTTCATACCTGAGGCGATAGAGAGAGGAGCGAAAGCTGTCGTCTCGGAAGATGATCCCAAAGGAGGGCTGGTGGATAGCATCCCCTATGTGAAGGTGGCGGATGCGAGGAGGGCAATGGCTAAGGTCTCTGCCAACTTCTTTAAGCGCCCGAGCGAGGAACTCACCCTCATCGGGGTCACCGGGACCAATGGGAAGACCACTTACACCTACTTGATGGAGGCGATATTGAACGAGGCGGGTCTCCCCGCCGGGAGGATCGGCACCATCTCCTATTCGGTGGGGGGAAGAAAGATCGTCGCCTCCCGCACCACTCCGGAGGCGCCGGATATCGAGGGTTTTTTAAGGGAGATGGTCTCCTCCGGGATGAAGGCGTGTGTGATGGAGGTCTCCTCCCATGCCCTGGAACTCCATCGGGTGGATGAGCTCTCTTTTGATGTCGCTACCTTCACCAACCTTACCCGGGACCACCTCGACTACCACAAGACGATGGAGAACTACTTCAAAGCGAAGTTAAAGCTATTTGAGCTCACGAGGAAAAATGGAGGAAAAGGGGTGGTTAACATCGATGATCCCTTCGGGCAGAGGATTATCAAGCTTCCCTCCTTCCCCAGGGTGAGCTACGGTTTTTCCGCCAAGGCTGATGTTCATCCGGAGGATTACCGGCTCTCCCGTTCCGGGATTGCCGGCGAGATAATAACCCCGAAGGGGACGCTCAAACTTCATTCGTCCTTACTTGGGAGGCCCAATCTCTACAATATCCTGGCAGCGGTTGCCACTTCTATCGCCCTCGATCTACCGCTCGATAAGGTGAGGTCGGGGATCGAAAAGGTGAGATCGATCCCGGGAAGGTTTGAAATAGTGGATGAAGGTCAGGACTTCACCGTGATCGTCGATTACGCCCATACCGACGATGCCCTGCGTAACCTGCTGGTGACCGTAGGCGAGCTTGCTCCTCGGCGGATAATCACCGTCTTCGGTTGTGGTGGTGATAGGGATAAGGGAAAGAGACCGCTTATGGGCTCCTATGCGGTGAAGCATTCCGATATCGTGATCGTAACATCGGATAACCCCCGTTCCGAGGATCCAATGGCGATAATAAAGGAGATAGAGGAGGGGATCGTAAACACCGTGGAGAAAAGGGGGGGGTACATTATCGAGCCCGATCGAAGAAAGGCGATCGAGCTCGCCATAGATTATGCCCGGCGGGGCGATTTCGTCGTCCTCGCGGGAAAGGGGCATGAGGATTATCAAATACTGGGCGACAAGGTGATCCACTTCGATGACCGGGAGGTCGCCCGGGAGATGATCTGGAGGAAGAGGGGGAGGGGGTAAGGGTATGGCATTGCTCTCGGCAGGGCAGATTGCAAGGTATTCTCGGGGAAGGATAGTCTCCGGTTCCCCTGATACCCTTATCTCCTCCTATTCTCTCGATTCAAGAGGGATAAAGGGAAAGGAGCTTTTCTTCGCCATCAAAGGGGAAAGGTTTGATGGGCACGATTTCGTAATCGACGCCCTAAAAAAGGGAGCGGTTGGCGCAGTTGTTGAGCGGGGGAGAGCACCCGTTGAGATTTCTGGGGAACCCCTGATCATAGAGGTGGCTGATACCACCCGCGCCCTCCAGGACCTCGCCGCTTCGGTGAGGAGGGAGTACAGGGTGAAGGTGGTAGGAATAAGCGGTAGTACCGGAAAGACGACGACCAAAGACATCACCTACAGCCTTCTTTCCTCCTCGTTCCGGGCGAAAAAAAGCATCGGGAACCTGAACAACCTTTATGGGCTTCCCCTTTCTCTCCTTTCCCTTGAAGAGGGGGACGAGCTCTTCGTAGCGGAGATGGGGATGAGCCGTTCCGGGGAGCTTAGCCGGCTCTGTGAGATAGCCGAGCCGGAGATCGGCGTCCTTACGAATATCTCTTTGGTTCATCGGGAGTTCTTTCCCGATATTAAGGCGATCGCCCGCGCCAAGAAGGAGCTACTCGATGGGCTCACGGGAGAGAGGATAGCGGTTTTGAACCGGGACGATCCCCTGATCAGGGAGATAAGCGAGGACTTCCCTGGGAGGAAGGTCTGGTTTGGGTTAAAGGGGAAAGCGGAGGTGAGCGCGTATAATATTTCGCCCAAGGGGCTTTCCGGAACCGCGCTAACCATCGATTATGGTGGGAGAAAGAAGGACTACTTCCTTCCCTTGATCGGGTTTCACAATGTGATGAACCTACTCGCCGCCCTTGCCACCGCTTATGCCTTTTCCCTTTCCTTGGAGGATATCGCTTTAGGGCTCTCCCAGATAACCCCCTCCCCAATGCGGGGGCAGGTGATCAATTTCCGGGAGGGGTTCACCGTGATCGATGAGAGCTATAATTCGAACCCCGAAGCGCTCTCTGCGGTTCTTTTCTGGTTCAGGGAGCTTTCCGGTTTTTCTCGAAAGATAGCCGTCCTTGGGGATATGCTTGAGCTGGGCGATGTTGCAGAGGAGGCGCATCGGGAGGCGGGGAGGAAAGCCTCCTCCTCAGGGCTCTCTCTCCTCATCGGGGTGGGTGAGCTCGCCAGATTGCTGGTTGAGGAGGCAAGGTCTTCGGGAATGGATGAGGGCTCTCTCTTCCATTTCCCCGGTGCTGCTGAAGCGGCGGAGTTCCTCGTTCCCCGAATAAAGGAGGGAGATGTCATCTTGGTTAAAGGGTCCCGGGGGATAAAGACCGACATAGTTGTATCCCGGATCCGGGAGCGCTACCACGAGGAGGAGACCGATGCTCTATAAGCTTCTTTACGGGCTTCATGATTACATATCGCCCTTCAATGTCTTCCGTTATATAACCTTCAGGACCGCGCTTTCCGTGCTTACCGCTCTTATCATAAGCTTTTTCTTCGGTCCTTATGTCATAAGGAAACTCAGCGCTCTCTCCCTGAGGCAGAGGGTGAGGGAGGAGACGCCCAAGCGTCATCAGAAGGAGAAGGAGGGTGTTCCCACGATGGGGGGCATTCTCATCCTTATCTCCATTATCATCCCTACCTTCCTCTGGATCGATCTGGGAAACAAGTTCTTCTGGCTCCTTCTCACCGCTACCCTCCTTTTCGGTGTCCTTGGTTTTGTCGATGATTACATAAAGGCGGTTAAGGGCAATCCAAAGGGCCTCACCATAAAGATGAAGCTCATCGGGGAGATCGCCATTGCTCTCTTTGTGGGGGCGGTGCTCTATTATCTTGCCGGGAAGGGGATGTTTTCCACCAGGATAAGCTTCCCCTTCATCAAACAGCTCAACCCCGATCTCGGCTGGGGCTATATCCTTTTTTCCGTTCTCGTCCTTGTGGGTTCGTCAAACGCGGTCAATTTCACCGATGGGCTCGACGGATTGGCTATCGGCGCGGTGCTCATCGCCTCGGCAACCTACACCGTCCTTACCTATGTTGCCGGACATTATATAGCGGCGAACTACCTCCTCATTCCTTATGTTCGTGGGGTAGGGGAGATCACCATCTTCGGTGGAGCGATGGTCGGGGCGAGCCTCGGCTTCCTCTGGTTCAACTGTTATCCCGCGAAGATATTTATGGGGGATGTGGGCTCCCTCGCCTTGGGCGGGGCTATTGGCACCATTGCCCTTATCATCAAGCAGGAGATACTTCTGGTGATTGTAGGCGGTTTATTCGTCATTGAAGCTCTCTCGGTGATCATCCAGATAGTCTCCTACCGCCTATACGGGAAGAGGGTATTTCGGATGGCTCCTCTGCACCACCATTTCGAGCTTCTTGGCTGGGAGGAGCCAAAGGTGATCGTAAGGTTCTGGATCATAGCTATCATCTTTGCCCTTATAAGCTTGAGTACCTTGAAGCTGAGGTGAGGATGGAGAAGGGGATGGAGCTTTCAGGGAAGAAGGTATTGGTGGTGGGGATGGCGGAGAGTGGCATCGCCGCTACCCGCTTCCTCCTTGCCAGGGGGGCTAAGGTGGTGGTGAGCGAACTGAAAGGAGAGGAGGTGGTGGCGGAAAAGGCGATGGCGCTTCGGGCGCTTGGCGCCACTGTGGAGACCGGAGGTCATAGCCGGGAGAGCTTCCTCTCCGCCGAGCTCATCGTGGTGAGCCCAGGCGTTCCTTTGGGTATTCCCGGTCTTGCCGAAGCGAGAAGGAAGAACATCCCCATCATAAGCGAGGTAGAGCTCGCTTACCGTTTCGCCAGGGGGAGGATCATCGGGATCACTGGCGCCAACGGGAAGACCACCACCACCACCCTGGTAGGTGAGATATTGCGTAAGGCGGGGTTCAGGGTGGAGGTGGTGGGGAACATAGGAAGACCCTTTATAAACTATGCCGAGCGCGAGGTCGATTACTTCGTCCTCGAGCTTTCAAGTTTTCAGCTCGAAGCGATAGACCATTTCCGGGCTGACATCGCGGTCCTTTTGAACATCACCCCGGACCATATGGACCGCTATTCGAGCTTTGAAGACTACGCTGAGGCAAAAGGGAGGATCTTTCTAAACCAGCGGGAGGACGATTTCGCGGTGGTAAACCTCGATGATCCGGTCTCCCGAAAAATAGCAGAAAAGGTGGGTTCCAAGCTGATCTGGATAAGCAGAACGAGGGAATTGTCGGAAGGCGTCTTCGTCTCCGGTGATAGGGTCTCCTATCGCTTGGGGGATGGAAAGGGGGAGGTTATCCCCCTTTCGGAGATCGCCCTCTTCGGGGTCCATAACTTAGAGAATGTGCTTTCTGCGGTGGCGGTGGCGCTCATTGTTGGAGCCCGTCCTGAGCCATTAAGAGAGGTTCTGAGGAGCTTCAAGGGGCTCCCCCACCGCTTGGAGTTCGTCGCTGAGATAGAGGGGATAAGGTTTTTTAACGATTCCAAAGCGACCAACATAGACGCGGTGGCGAAGGCGATAGAAAGCTTTGAAAGCCCCCTCATCCTCATCCTTGGGGGGAGGGATAAGAACGGCGATTTCTCCGCCTTGATCCCCTTGATAAAAAAGCGGGTGAAGACGGTGCTCACCATCGGGGAGGCAGCAAAGAAGATCGAGGGAATACTTGGCGATGTTGTTCCCCTGCGTCGGGTCTCCTCGCTCGCCGAAGCGGTAAAGGTGGGGTTTTCCGAGGGGAAGCCCGGGGATACGGTGCTTCTCTCGCCCGGCTGCGCCAGTTTCGATATGTTCCTCAACTTCGAGGAGCGAGGGGATGTATTTAAGGAAGAGGTGCGCAAACTGAAGCGGAGGAGGGAGAATGCCTAAGAGGTTTGCTCCTGATCCGATACTCCTTTTGACCATCGCGCTTCTCTTCGTCTTTGGCTTGATGATGGTTTATTCCGCCTCCGGTGTCTATGCGGATAAGACCTTTGGGAATAGCTACTTCCTTCTTATGAAGCAACTCGCTGCTGGCTTTATCGGGGTGGTGGCGATGCTCTTCCTCTCGAACCTCAATTATCGCATCCTAAGGGAGAAGGCGGTCATCTACCTCCTCATAGGAATCACCTTTATTCTTCTTATCGCGGTCCTCTTTGCTCCAGCGGTGAATGGCGCCCATCGCTGGTTAAGGTTTGGTGCCTTTTCCTTTCAGCCCTCGGAGCTCGCGAAGTTGGTACTGGTCATCTTTCTCGCGAGGAGACTCGCCAATAAGGAGAAAGGGGAACTCCCAAAGAGAGGAGATATCCCCCTCCTTCTTTTCGTTCTCGGGGGGTTCTCCTTCCTCGTTATCATAGAACGCGATCTTGGCTCCTCGATGTTCATCCTCACCCTTGGCTTGGTGCTTCTCTTCATCGGAGGGATGAGCTTTGGCTATCTCGTCCTGTTCGCTGCCGGCACTACCTTTTTCTTCTGGTATGCGGTATTCATCAGGCATCATGGTATTATGCGAGTTCTCGCCTACCTCGATCCCTGGAGTTATTCTCGCCAGGGAGGATGGCAGATCATCCAATCCCTTACCGCCATCGGAAGCGGTGGCATCTTTGGGGTGGGCTTCGGCCAGGGGGAACAGAAACTCTTCTTCCTCCCCAAGCCATATACCGATTTCATCTTCTCGGTTATCAGCGAGGAACTCGGCTTCATTGGAGCATCGGCGGTTATAGCTGCCTTTATCATCATTCTCATCCGGGGGCTTAAGGTTTCCTTCAACGCTCCTGATCCCTTTGGGAGGTATTTAGCCCTCGGTATCACCTTGATGATAGTGATTCAGGCACTGATAAATATAAGCGTGGCGTTGAACATCCTGCCTACCAAGGGGATACCGCTCCCCTTGATAAGCTATGGTGGTTCTTCGCTTTTGATTACCCTTTGTGCGTTGGGAATACTGCTCAATATCTCTCGGTATAGCTCTTTTCGGGTAGGATGATGGGGTATTTCGACCTTGACGATGAAAGGAGGCTGAAGGTGATAATAGCTGGCGGGGGAACCGGAGGGCATATCTACCCCGGGATCGCCATCGCCAAGGAGATATTGAAGAGGGAGAAACAGGCCTCTATCCTCTGGGTAGGTGGTGATCGGGGGCTCGAAGGGAGGATCGTGCCCAGGGAGGGATTTTCTTTGAAGACGATCCACATCCGGGGGCTTCTCGGGAAGTCGGTCTTCTCCTTCATCAAGGGTTTAGCCCTCCTTCCCCTCGCCTTTTTCGAGACCATCTTCATCCTCTTGAACTTCAGGCCCCATTTGGTGATCGGAGTAGGAGGTTATGCCTCGGGACCGGTGGTTTTAATCTCCGCCCTTTCGGGAAAGAGGACGATGATCGCGGAGCAGAACTTAAAGCCGGGCATTACCAACCGCATCCTCTCCTTCTTCGTCGATCTCGCCTGCTGCTCCTTCGAGGATACGGCAAGGTTCTTCCATTGCCCATCGAGGATCACCGGGAATCCGATAAGGGAGGAGTTCTCCCATTGCGGCGAAGAAAGGAGGGATGAGGGAAGAAAGGTGCTCCTCATCTTTGGGGGAAGCCAAGGGGCGAAGGTGATAAACAGGGCGATGATAGAGGCGCTCTCCGAGCTTGAGCCATATAGGGATCGGCTTATAATTATGCATCA
>JAGGZT010000052.1 GCA_021161905.1 Acidobacteriota bacterium
ATTTATAATACTTTGAAGGCAGAGTTTGTGAATTATTTTTATCAATTATTAAAAAATATCGATTGGGCTACTACTTTACTAATAAATGATACCGAGATTTGTTCCAAGATAATAAAAGCATGGGAAGAGATAGAAAACTTTTATGAACGTCGTGGATATAATAAATCAAATAGACTTAAAGGGATACTTTACGAAATTTTGTTCTGGTATTCTTCTTTGAAAGATGAAATCTTGTTTAAGCAAGGATGGTTATTATCTCTTATGGGCGAGGAAAAAATGAAAAAAGTCGTGGAAAATGAACCGATAAGACTTGAGATCATCCCTTTATATGAACCCAAACCCCCTTTGTGCTTTTCCGGTGGAGATAAGGGGAAAATTAATCCCCTTCCCCAGATACAAGCCGATTTTCTTATTTTATACACCAAAGCTTTGAATTCAAAAGAGTTTCAAAATAATCTCGAGTTAGAATTTATCGATGTAAAATCCTCTCCGCCAAAAAGAGAAGAAAAAATAAAATGGCAAGAGATTAGCGCTCATTGGTTTGGATGTAGCTTTGCTATAGCATATCCTCAAGAAGGAAGAGAATATCCTTGTTCTCTTAAAGAATGGAAAATTGAACGCCCTTCCTTTTCAAATTCCAAATCTTGAGTTCGTATCCAAAGAAATGGCTCCGGGGCTAGGATTCGAACCTAGATACTGCGGTCCAGAGCCGCATGTCCTGCCGTTGGACGACCCCGGAACCCTTTTCTTATATAACCCCTTCTTCCTTCTTTGTCAACATCCTTTGTAGAGAATATGGATTATCCTTACAAATCAGAGAATTTATACTACACCAGGCGACCGCCTGTGGGTTTCATATGAACACTTAGAGGGATACCTCCTTGGATCCATATGTATGAATCCCCAGCGGTGGACACCGCTCGGACAGGGATAAACCCTGTCCCTACAGCCGGTAACCGCCCGCGGGGGGCAACGGGCGGGTCACCCATATAGATTCAATAAAGAGGTGTAGGGACAGCCCTTGTGGCTGTCCGCAGCAGGCGACCGCCTGCAAGGGGTCATAGAACGTTTAGAGGAGTACTTCTTATGGATCCGTGGTATGAATCCCCAGCGGTGGATACCGCTCGGACAGGGATAAACCCCGTCCCTACAGGTGACCACCTGCAAGGGTTCACACCTAACCTGCTTGAGGGATTTCACTACCAACGTCATCCCCCCATACGATTTGATGGTGTAGATGTTGTAGGAATACCCTCTATAGCTCTCTGCTTTTTTGATATTCAAAAAATGTTGATTAGTTTCCACCCTCTTTTGTGTGCTATAACATAAGAAAGAGGAAACCAAAGGAGGGAAAGATGAGAAAAGGGTTTATTATCGCCATTTTCCTGATTTTCGGGATGGTTTTATTCCTCGGTTTTACCCCCGCTCCCAAATACGATCTGGTGATAAAGGGGGGGAAGATAATAGACGGAAGCGGTAATCCCTGGTACTGCGCCGACATCGGGATAAAAGGGGATCGGATAGCGAAGATCGGAAGGATCAAGGAAAAGGGAAAAAGGACGATAGATGCTAGGGGACTAATCGTCTGCCCCGGCTTCATCGACATCCACACCCATACTGACCGGAACATCCTCGAGCATCCCACTGCTGACAATTATGTGCGACAGGGGGTAACCACCGTTCTTGGGGGAAACTGCGGCGGTTCACATTATCCTATAGGTGAGTTTCTTAAGAAGGTAGAGAGGGAGGGCATCTCTATCAACTTCGCCACCTTGGTGGGACACAATACGATAAGGGAGTTGGTGATGGATATGGAGGCGCGTCCCCCTACCTCCGAAGAGCTTTCCCGGATGAAGGAGATGGTGGCACGGGCGATGGAGGAAGGGGCGATGGGTCTTTCCACCGGGCTCAAGTACCTTCCCGGTGCCTATGCCAAGACAGAGGAGGTAATCGAGCTCGCCAGGGTGGTGGCGCGCTACGGTGGGTTCTACGCCACCCATATGCGGGATGAGGGACTCAAGGTGGTCGATTCCGTTAAGGAGACGATAAGGATAGCAGAAGAGGCGGGTATCCGTGCGGAGATCTCCCATCATAAGGTAACATCGGTGGATAAATGGGGAGTGAGTAAGGAGACGCTTAAGCTCATCTCCCAGGCGAGAGCCCGGGGAGTGGAGGTATCACTCGACCAGTACCCTTATCCCGCTACCTCCACCGGTATTTCCGTTCTCATTCCTGCCTGGGCGCGAGAGGGGGGGAAGGAGAAGTTCCGGGAGCGGGTAGCTCGCCCCAAACTTAGGGCGAAGATAGAGCGCGAGATAGCCTATAACATCGTGCACGATAGGGGTGGAGCCGATCTTACTAATGTGGTTATCGCTTCCTGCCGGTTTGATCCATCCCTCGAGGGGAAGAACTTGAAGGAGATAACCGAGGAGAAAGGATTAGCCCCCACCCCGGAAAACGGTGCCAAGGTGGTTATAGATATCGAGCTTGCCGGCGGTGCCAGTTGCATCTTCCATTGCCTGAGCGAAGAGGATATAAAGCGGATAATGCAGTTTCCCCTTACGATGATCATCACCGATGGCTCCTTCGTCACCTTCGGAAAGGGGGTTCCTCATCCGAGGAATTACGGTACTTTCCCTCGGGTGCTTGCCCGTTATGTGAGAGAGAAGAAATGGCTTACCTTGCCCGATGCAATAAGGAAGATGACCTCCCTTCCCGCTATGATGATGCGGCTTGAGAGACGAGGGCTCATCACTCCCGGTTTTTACGCCGACATCACTATATTCGATCCGGAGAAGGTGGAGGATAAAGCGACCTTCCTCAAACCTCACCAGTATCCGGTGGGAATACTCTATGTTGTTGTGAACGGGAAGCTGGTGATAGATAGGGAGAAGCATACTGGAGCCCGTCCGGGAAGGGTCATCTATGGTCCTGGAAAGAAGTGAGGGATAGTATAAAAAAAAAGCGGTCAGCATTATCGATTGCTGACCGCTTTTTCTTCTCTATACGCCGGTATTACCGCTCTCTTTTTCCCGCGATGAACTCCTCAACCATCACCCTGGCATCATAATCAGGATACTGCTCAGGCGGGTGCTTCATCGTGTAGGCGGAGATGGAGGTAAGTGGACCTCTGACCCCCCGCTCCCGAGCCAGCTTCACACAACGGATGGCGTCGATGGCGACGCCAGCGGAATTCGGGGAATCCTCAACCGAGAGCCGTAATTCGAGATCGAAGGGCACTCCGCCGAACATCCTCCCCTCAATCCTGAGGAAGCAGAGCTTGTTGTCGTTCAGCCAAGGCACATAGTCCGAGGGACCGATATGGATGTTCTCTTGAGCAAGGGGCACATCGAGTATCGACTGCACCGCCTCTGTTTTGGATATCTTCTTCTGCTTGAGGCGACTCCGGTTCAACATATTGAGGAAGTCGGTATTTCCACCGACATTGAGCTGATAGGTCTTGTCCAGCTTACAGCCCCGGTCCACCAGAAGACGGGAGAGGGTGCGGTGGGTGATGGTTGCTCCGAGCTGGCTCTTAATGTCATCCCCTACCACTGGAATCCCTGCCCGTTCGAACCTTTCCGCCCACTTCTCATTGGAGACAATGAATACTGGGACGCAGTTTATGAAACTTACTCCTGCTTCGAGGCATGCATTGGCATAATATTCCGTCGCCTCTACAGACCCCACCGGCATATAATTAAGAAGTATTTCAGCGCCGGTATCCTTTAATACCTTAGCCACATCGACCGGCTCTGCCGGGGCGGGTAGAAATGTTCTTTCCTCAGCATACTCCGTCATATGTGGGGAAACGCCGTCTAAGACCTTCCCCATCTGGACGATCACATCGGAGAAACTCTTTACCTCTGGTACGATGGTTTTGGTGCAGTTAGGCTTGGCATATATCGCTTCGGTTAGAGGTTTTCCCACCTTTCGCTTATCGATGTCAAAGGCGGCAACCACCTCAATGTCCTCAGGAAGATACCCACCGAGGTCATAATGCATAAGGCCTATTTCCCTATCTTCATCGGTGGGCTTTTTCAGTTTGTAATATTCGATCCCCTGGATGAGAGAGCTGGCGCAGTTTCCTACCCCGGCAATGGCTATCCGGATCTTCTTCCCCATCTGGCACCTCCTTTCTCAAAACTACTTTAAGAAAACAAATCCCTTATAAATCGACTTCTGCTTTATGACAATAATTGGGGGATAAAAGATTACCAGTACGAGTTATTAATTATAAGGCAAGCTTTTGGCTGCCAGAAAGAAAAACACCCCTTTCTAAATATAATCCTCTTCCCTCTCAGATGTCAAGAATAAAACACCTCCCTCTTTTTTCTTTAACCGATATCCTTATTTAAATAAACCGAGCCCTCTTAGTCCCCCAGGCCCTTGATGATGAAATCGAGACCAAGAGCTCTCAATTTGGCTGGCGATGGCTTGGTAGTTTTCACATCCCAGCCCCGCTCTCGATAGTATTTATCGAGGAGCTCCTTAAACTGGTCCCGTTTTATTACCGCTCCTTTTCTCGGTCCGATGGTTAGGGGTTCGGTGAAGAACCGTTCCGGTATCTCATCGTCCTCACGGCGGAAGCCTTCTCGATAATTGAAGCACTTCTCGAGGTTGAAGATCCTCTCTCCTGTTTTCCGGCAATCTTCAATAGTCCAAGCCTCTCCGGTGATGGCAGAGAGCGCCTTGCTTATCCCCTCTCGGCTGTAAATTCCTGAGGCAAAACGGCAGATGCCGGTGGAGTCAATGAAGGCGTTAAAATCCTGGGATCTCGCTGAATGGCCATTAAGATGGCAGGCGCCCCGGTTAGCGGTGGCATAACATAGCCCCTGGGTTAGCCGGGTGTGGACATTCCAGGCAGCTAAGGGATGTCCCTTAACCTGAATGGCGAATTCTGCTGTTTTCTCTCCTATCTTCTCTACCAGTGGATTAAGGCCATCAGCGGCGATATCGCCCACTCCTTCCCGGTAGGCTATCTTCTTTATCATCGAGAGCACTGCCTCAACATCTCCCCAGCGGAGGTCGATCCCGTCAAGGAACGCCTTGTCGATCAACCCTTTATCGTATGCCTCCATCAAGAAGCCGATGACATTGCCCGTTGATATCTGGTCAAGTCCATAATCATCGACATCGGCTATCTCCCTCATTAGTCCATCGAGGTTGCTTACCAGGAGATTGGCGCCGAGCATCGTTCCTGTTTCATATTCCGGTCCCTCGGCGATGGTTCCCGCATAACGCCCGGTCCTCACCACCCCGATCTTCTTGCACCCCAAGGGGCAAGCATAGCAGGCGGTATCTCGCACCCAGAGTTCCTCCTCGGCTGCTACTCCACCTATCCTGTCTATTTCGAGGAAGGTCCCCTCGCGATAGTTCTTAACCGCTTGAGTCCCCCGGTCGCTCGAGGAGAGAAGAGCGTAAGCGGTTCCATATCGTCGCCAGCGAGCGGTGGAGGGAGAGGAAGCAAATTTCTTCCGGAGTTCCTCCAATATCTTTAGATATTCCTTGTGGTTAGCTACTGGGGGGAGCTTCTTGCCCCTTACTGCGATCGCCTTGAGCCTTTTCGAGCCCATCACACAACCGACACCAGCCCTCCCTGCTGCCCTTCCCACCGTGTGGATAATGGCAGCATACCTCACCAGATTCTCGCCGGCAGGACCGATATAGCAGGTCTCAAACCCCTCTCCCTTGAGCTCCAGGGGAAGAAGTTCTTCAAGTTCGCTCGCCTTCTTACTCCAGATCCTACCGGCATCCCGAATATCGACCTTGTCTCCATCTATTACCAAATATACCGGGCTACTCGCTCGTCCGGTGATCACGATGGCATCATAGCCGGCGAACCTGATGGCAGGACCGAAGAAACCGCCCATATTGGAATACCCGATGGTGGAGGCGGTTTTGGCTGGTGGTTTCACCGGTGAGGTCATCGGAGATTTGGTTACCACCGTAACCCTGCTCGCCGAAAGGAAGGGGTAGCCGGAAAACGGTCCCGCGGCGAAGATGAGCGGGTTTTCCGGGGAAAGGGGATCTATATAAGGCTTTTTGAGATGGTCCCAAACGATCTTAGTTCCAAGCCCTCTTCCCCCTACAAATTTGAGAGCGTCTTCTTCAGGGAGTTCTTTTTTCTCCACCTTGCCTTGGGTGAGGTCCACCTCGAGGATCACTCCATAGTATCCCTTCATCTCCCCATCTCCCTATTTCCAGAGTAGTACCAGAGTTCAGCAAGTCTCTTTGCTATCTTATCTGGGGAAAGAGCGAAATGACGACCGTCTCCGGTGAAGTGGGTAAGAGCATCATAAGGGCAGTATCTTACGCATTGGGGATCGCCCTCACAGAGGGTGCAAAGGGTGGTCGGTCTTCCTGTTTTTTTATCCTGCTTAATTATCCCTACTCGTTTTTCCTCGCAGGCTCGGGCGCAGTTTCCACAGCCAATGCAACGCTCAGGGTCGTTCTTTATAGCGAGCGTCTTTTCGTCGCGGTAGAGCGCCTTTCTTCCTGTATTTGGGTCTGGCGAGACCGGGCAGGCTTCGATACAGGGGGCATCGGGACATTCGAGACAGCGATTGGGGACATCCACCGGAGGGAAGTTATAGCTTACCACCTTTACCCTTGCTTCTGCCGGGTTTCCTAAACCCAATAGCTCCTCGCCGTCTATTATTACCCGCTCGTTTGCCTGGGAGCAGACCGCCTCACAGGTGCGACAGCCGGTGCATTTGTTGTAGTCCACGATCACTAAGGAATAACGAGGTTTTCCTCCCCCTGTTTCCTGCCTCTCTTCGGCTTTCACCAAGAATCCGCCAAAGGCGAGCGTCCCTGAACCAATGAGTGCTGATTTCACGAATTCTCGCCGGGAGAGGGGGTTTTTAGAGAATTCCGGCACAAATAAACCTCCCCTTCCCACAGCTTTCCTTCCCCATTTTGAGGTTGGTTATATCTAAATCCTTACTTCACCTCTACCTTCTTCGGCGGCTCCTTCTTTGCCTCTGCCCGGGAGACCATCCCCTCGGTTCGAGCTATCTGTGCCTCAAGGGCCGACTTCATCGCAAGGAGGATCTCCTTCTTCGCCTTAAGGAGATGGACGCCCGCATCCCCGAACTGGGCAAAAAGGAGGGAAAGAAGGGGGCAGATGGAGATATACTCCGGAGCCTCTTTCTTTTCAGCCATTCTCATCACCCCCGAGAAAACTTATCCTGAGGGTATCCCCCTCGAACCGAGCCTCGCCTACCTTCATACCGGATAGGCTTCTCGGGAGGAGGATGTTCCTCTTTACATTTTTTATTTGGATTATAAGCTCATCGCCCCGACTGAGGATCTCTATGTCCTCCTTTTTGGCACTGGGAAGCCGGAGGCTCATCATATACCCCTCCTTCGTTTTTTCGTAGATCACCGGTCGCTCCTTGGAGAATATCTCCGCCGGGTCACGGTCGCCGAACATCTCTTTAGCCATTTTGGAGAGGAGTTTTGCTCCGATTATCTCCTCCTCATAAAACGGGGCGTAGAAAATAGGAAGGGGAGAGAACGCCTCCTCAGCGAGCTTGAGATATTCTTCCTGAATCCTCTTTCTCTTTTCGACGAAGGGGCTTTTCTCTTCGGGGAAGATGCGGTTGGCATATACCGAATCTATCGGGATGTGGAAGAGGTTTAAATAGGTGAGGATCCGTTGAGATTCCTTTATCACCATCTTCTCCGGATTGAACACGATCCGCACCGATGATATGTCGGGATCGGTCAGTATCTTGCTCACCACATCTATCTTGAGGTAAAGTTCCTCCACTGAGTAATGAATATCATCTGTGGGGAGAGGAGCCTGGATTATCCTCTCTGCTACCGGGCGGATCGTCTTCACTATCCTTCTCTGGATGTGAAAGAACTTCTCCATATACCAGCCGATGACATCGGGCAAGGAGAGCATCTGAAGGGTGTTTCCCGTAGGGGCGCAATCGATCACCCCCACCTTATATTCCTCTCGTTCGTAGTACTCCTTGAGCTTGAGCAGGCTGAAAAGCTCCTCCATTCCGGGGAAGATGGCGAACTCCTCAGCAGCTAAATCCTCGAAGCCCTGATGACGAAGAAATTCAGCGATGAACCTACGGATCTTCCCCCAGTTGACCTTGAGCTCATAGTTCACATCCACCTCCTCGAGGAAGAGGTTCTTCACCACCTCCTTGGGAGTAGAACCGAGCTCGAGATCGAAGGCGTCAGCCAAGCTATGGGCGGAATCCGTACTCATCACCAAGGTCTTATAGCCAAGTTCAGCAAGCCTCATCCCGGTGGCAGCGGCGATGGTGGTTTTCCCCACCCCTCCCTTGCCCGTGTAGAAGATAATCCGCATATTTAACCCCCCCATATGGCAACCTTTAGGCTTTAATTTTTATTATTCAGCACAGGCTACTGATTGTCAAGGAAAAATATATGGTTGCCTGAGAGCAGTTGCTGATTTATACTAATAGGCTTTTAAGGAGAAGGGATGCACGAGCTTTCTTTAGCCAAAGAGATCGTTCGTCTCGTTTCTTCGGAGCTTTCGAAACGGGGCAATCCACGCCTTCTTGCGGTAAGATTGCGGATAGGAAAGCTCGCCGCAGTCGATCCTGAGGCGTTTTCCTTCTCCTTTCAGAGTATAATAGAGGATACTGAACTCGCTGGGGCGCGGTTGGTGATAGAAGATGTCCCTATTCGGGGGAGATGCCGCGATTGCGGTAAGGAGTTTGAGATAAAGGAAGGGATGAGTTTTACCTGCCCCGATTGTTCCTCTGCTTCCTGTGAGCTTATCTCGGGGCAGGAGTTTGATCTAATATCCATAGAGGTGGAGGGGAAAGATGAAGGCAAAACCGCCGGATAGGTTTTATGTCGATCACACCATAAGGGTGCGTTATGTCGAGGTCGACCGGATGGATGTGGTTTACAATGCCTATTATGTTGACTGGTTCGCTATTGGGAGGACGGAGTACTGCCGTGCCCGGGGAAGGACCTACCGTCAGCTCGAGGAGGCAGGGTTTTACCTTCCTCTGGTCGATGTCTATTGTCGTTACTATGCTCCTGCCCATTACGATGATCTAGTGATAATCAGGACCTGGGTGAAGAAGGCGAAGCGGAGTTTCATCCACTTCGGTTATCAGGTGATAGATGAAGGGAGTGGGGAGCTACTCGCCGAGGGGGAAAGCCGTCATATCGTAACCGATACCGATCTCAATCAGGCGAATCTCCCCGACGAGCTCTTTAGGCTATTTTCCTGAACCCTTCCTTTTCCTCTTTTGGCTGAGAAAGCCCATTACCTCGAAGATGATCTTGACCCCAAGGAAGCCGGTGATATCGGCATTGTCGAGCGGAGGTGATATCTCCACCAGATCGAGTGCCTTTATAGGTAGTTTTTCAAAGAGGATCTCGAGTAGATTGAGGAGAAACCGGGTGCTCATCCCCCCGGCAACCGGGATCCCTGTTCCCGGAGCAAAGGCGGGGTCGAGGAAGTCGATATCCAGTGATAGATAGATCCGATTGATCCCCGAAAACCTCGTCACCGTCCAGGCAGCTACCTCCTCCACCCCCATCTTGGCACAATCCTTGGCTGGTATCATCAGGAGGCCAGTTTCCCTTATGTAGTCCATCTCAGCTGGGTTGAAGGAACGAGCACCGATGATAATGGTATGCTCGGGAGAGGTGTTTTTTTCCTCGAGCATCCTCCTGAGGGTGCAGGCGTGGGAGTAGCCCGATTTGTCGTACTCCTCCCAGAGGTCGGGATGGGCATCGAGGTAGATTATCCCTACCTCGTCATCCTTTATCCCGGCAAAACCGCGAAAGGCGGGGATGGTGATCGAATGATCCCCGCCGATTATGATGGTGAACCCGGCGGAGGAGGTGATCTTGGCGATCTCCCCCTCCGCCCGGGAAAAGAAGGAAGAAAGCTCGAGCTCTATCTCTATATCCCCTAAGTCCACCACCTTTATCTTGGAGATCTCTTCCCCGATTTCGGTTACCGCTGATGACTTGGTAGAAAGGTCCCTTAGCTTTGCTGGAGCGAACGCTGCCCCCTTCCGATAACAGCAGGACCCATCGTAAGGTATCCCAACGATGGCGAGGTCGGGCTTTTCTATCTTTTTGTCCGACGGGACGAGCCCGCCCCAGAGATCCCTTTTGATCATCTTAAAGCAGTCCCATCTTGATGAAGATAGGGGCGAAGATCAGGGATACGATCGACATCACCTTGATCAGGATGTTGAGCGAAGGACCAGAGGTATCCTTGAACGGGTCGCCAAGGGTATCTCCGATCACCGCCGTCTTGTGAGCAGGTGAGCCCTTTCCTCCCAGATGCCCTGCCTCGATGAACTTCTTCGCATTATCCCAGGAGGCGCCGGAGTTCGCCATCATAATGGCGAACAGGGAAGCGGTGAGGATCGAGCCGACGAGAAGGCCTCCTACTGCCCTTGCCCCAAGGGTGAAACCGATGACGAGCGGTGCTGCTACCGCGAGGAGACTGGGAAGAACCATCTCCCTGAGAGCTCCCCTGGTACTGATATCGACACACCGCTTATAATCTGGCTTTGCCTTTCCCTCCATTAAACCCGCTATCTCCCTGAACTGCCTCCTCACCTCGTTTACCATCCGATAAGCAGCTTTTCCCACCGCTTTCAAGGTAAGGGCGCAGAAGAGGAGGGTGAGCATCCCTCCAATGAGAAACCCCGCCAATACTGGGGTGGAAAGGAGGTCGATCATCTTGAGCTTTATTACCTGGGCATAGGCGGAGAAGAGGGCAAAGGCGGTGAAGACGGCGGTACCGATGGCAAAGCCCTTGTTCACCGCTGCGGTCGTGTTCCCCACCGAATCGAGCGCCTCGGTCCTCGCCCTTGTCTCGGCACCGAGCCCAGCCATCTCGGCAATGCCAGCAGCGTTATCGGTGATGGGACCATACCCATCGATGGCAAGCACCATCCCTAATGGTGCGAGAAGCCCCACTGCTGCCATTGGTATCCCGTAAAGCCCACCGAAGTGATAGGCGAGGAAAATAGCGCCTGCAATGAGGACGAGGGATATGGAGGCGCTCTCCATCCCTGAGGAGATGCCGCTAAGGATGGTTCCTCCCACCCCCTTTACCGCCGAGTTGGCTATTTCCTGTACCGGAGCGCCCTTATCGGAGGTATAGTGCTCAGTGAGCCAGCTGATGATGAGCCCGGCAATGAGACCGGCAAGAACGGCATAGAAGATGCCTATATCCCCGATTATTGCCTTGATGAGGAAGTAGATGGCGATGGCGGAGATCGTCCAGGTGATGATCGTTCCTTTGTTCATCGCCCTCCGGGTGAGGGCGGTTTGTTCCTGGAAGTCGAGTTTCTTACCTTCTTTTGTCCTTACGAAGAGGGCGCCGATGATGCTCGCTATTATCCCAATCCCCCTTACTGCCAAAGGAAGCATAACCCCCTTCGCTCCATAGAGGAGGGCGCCTATGGTCATCGCACCGATGGTTGAGGCGATATAGGATTCGAAGAGATCCGCTCCCATCCCCGCGGTATCACCCACGCAATCGCCCACATTGTCTGCTATCACCGCCGGATTCCGGGGATCATCCTCAGGAATACCGCTTTCCACCTTTCCCACCAGATCGGCGCCGACATCAGCTGCCTTGGTATAGATGCCCCCACCGACCCTGGCGAAGAGGGCGATGGAGCTCGCCCCAAAGCTGAACCCGGTTACCACCTCCACTGCCTTGACCACATCGCCACCGAAATGATGAAGGAGAAGGAGATAACCGATGGTTAGGCCGAGGATGCCCAATCCGACCACCGACATCCCGAGGACCGCCCCCCCGGCAAAGGCAATGGAGACCGCCCGGGAGAAGCTTCCCCTCGCCGCGTTCGCTGTCCTGCCGTTCGCCGAGGTGGCCATCATCATCCCGATATAACCGGCAAGTGCCGAGGAAAAGGCACCCGCGATGAAGGAGACAGCGGTGAGCTTCTCTATGAAAAAGAATAAGGCAAAGAAGACGACGATGATGAAAAGAACCAGGCTCTTATACTCTCGGCTAAGAAAGGCAACCGCTCCCTCCCTTATGGCACCGGTTATCTCCGCTACCTCGGGGGTGCCGAATCCCTCCCGGTTCACCCTTCTTGCGAAGAGGAAAGCGGAGATTAACGCTGCTACTCCTGATATTATTACTAAAAGGAAATAGTTCATCTTTTCCTCCTTTTAATCAATATAAAGGATATAAAAACAGGTAGAAAATTCTAATCCATTGATCAGGCTAAGTCAAGCTGAAATCAAATCTGCCCTCTTGCCTTTTCCGTTTTCATCCGCTATGCTAAAGAATGTCTTATTGTGATAGGAAAATTTTAATTAATTTTCAAGGGAGTGGTTATATGGAAAAACACACGGTTTATCTCGATAACGCTTCTACCTCCTTCCCCAAGCCGAAAGAGGTGCTCGAGGAGATGTTGCGATGTTACAGGGAATTCGGAGTCAACGCAGGAAGGTCCCAGTTCTCCTTGGCTACAAAGGCGGCGGAGCTCATCAGCAGAACGAGGGAAAAACTCACCCGGTTCTTCGGCGGCGAGATCCCGGAGCGGTTAATTTTTTCTTATAATGTCACCGATGCTATGAATATGGTTATCTTCGGTATCCTTCGCCCCGGCGATCACGCGATAATAACCGATCTTGAGCACAATGCAGTTCTCCGTCCCATCTATCATCTCCTTTCCCGGGGAGATATCGAGGTCGATTATGTTCCTCCTGATTCCGAGGGCTACCTCGATCCCGATGAATTCCCCAAACGGTTCAAGCGAAACACCAAGATGGTGATCGTCTGTCACGGCTCGAATGTGATCGGCGCTGTCCAACCGATAGGGGAGATCGGAGCTCGGTGTCGGGAGCACGGGGTGATATTTACGGTGGATACCGCTCAGACCGCGGGTATCGTTCCGATAAATGCCAGGGCGATGAATGTGGATATCGTCGCCTTCACCGGTCATAAGGCTCTCTTCGGTCCCACCGGTATTGGGGGGATGTATGTAGCCCCAGGGGTTTCCATCGCTCCCACCAAGTTTGGCGGTACTGGTATCCTTTCCGATTGCCCCCGTCAACCGGATCAGCTCCCTCATCGCTTAGAAGCAGGTACGGTAAATATATTGGGGATTGCTGGGCTCTTTTATGGGGTTGAGTTTATAGAGAAGAAGGGGATTGAAAATATCCACCGTCGGGAGATGGAGCTTTTGAAGAGGCTCCGCGAGGGTCTTTCCAAGATCGATGGAATAACCTTCTATGGACCTGCGGGTTATGATAACCGTGTGGCGGTTTTATCTTTTACCCTGGCGGGAATAGAGGCGCCTAAGCTCGGTAGCCTCCTTGCTGAGAGGTACGATATCGCTACCAGGGCAGGTCTTCATTGTGCTCCCAGGCTCCATAAAGCGCTCGGTACCGCTCCGGTGGGGACGGTGAGGGTTAGCCCGGGGTTCTTCAATTCCGAAGATGATATCGATTATTTCCTTGGAGCAGTGGAGGAGATAGCGAAGGAGATTCGGCGCTGAGCATTAGCGGATTATGCCCATATAGCCTGGGGGCCAATAGATGAATATCGCTCGCCCTGAAATGAGGTCCTTCTTGATGGGGCCGAAGTCACGGCTGTCATCGGAGATGACCCGGTTGTCCCCCAGTAGATAATATTCGTTATTCCCGAGGGTGACGGGGGGATGGTCGTCATCTCCCCGCGCCCTCTCATCCAAATATGGCTCAGAAAGGGGGGTTCCGTTTATATAGATGTGTCCCTTCTTTATCTCCACCTTTTCCCCGGGAAGTCCTATTATCCTCTTTATGAAGATCTTTCCCGGATTTTTTGGATAACGGAAGACAACGATATCGCCTCGTCCTATCTTGCCGAAATGGAGGGACAGTTTCTCCACCACTATTCGCTCGCTATTTCTTAGATTGGGGTACATACTATCACCTTCCACCTTAAACGGCTGAGCAACGAAGGTGATGAGGATGAGGAATAAAAAGAGGGCAATAATTATATCTCGTGCCCAGAGAAGGAGCCACAGGGACCTTCGTTTCTTCTTCATTCCCTCTCCTTAATTAAAGAGATCCTCCTCTTCCCGGGCAAGCTTGGACAGATAGAGGGAAAGGGTTTCCTCCTTCCTCGCGAATTTTCTTATCTTATCGACAAGCGTTTCTGGAAGGGTTCTCTCCCGGATCGCCCGCTCGAGGGCGAAGGTGCTTAAGGTGGAGAACCTTTCCCAAAGGCCACTTTCTTTGATGAGCTTTTCGAGTTTTCTCCTTTCCTCAGGAGCATCGTTTCTCCCAGGGAATCTCAATTTTTCCTCTATCTTCACCCGGAGGCGGTTGGTCAACCCCTGGATCACCGAAACTTTCTCCCTCTTAGCAAAGGAGGCGATTACCTCCTTCAGCCGTTCTATCTCCGCTTCTATTCGCTTCTTCTCGCTTATGAGTTTGGCATACTGTTCGACCAGCACCACCCCCCGCTCCTCCTTGACCTCAGCTGGAGGGAGGTTGGCTATTTTCACCCGATGCTTCATTATAGGGCAGAGATCTTGATACTCGCACCAAGAGCAAAGCGTCCCTTCCTGTGGGGGGAATTCCTTTGCCTTTTCTATCCGCTCTATGAGGAGGATGGTATCCTCAAGGAGTTTTTCGAGCTCCTCCTCCCTCTTTGTCAGCCGAAATTCCTCACCAAAGGCTAAAAAATGCCACACGAGCTCTACCCTTTTAACATCGGGAAGCATCTTCTTTAAGGCGAGTTGGTACATCGGAAGTTGGCGGTCGCTCTTCAGGTTGTCCAGGGTAGGAAGGGAGGAGTTGGTCTTATAATCGTGGATCTCGTAAACACCCTCTTCTACCTTAACCAAGCGATCGATATAGCCGATGTAGCGTAAGCCCCTTTCTTGATCGAGTTCAATCGTAACCTCCTTCTCCAGATCCAAGGTGGTGCCCCTATCGAATGGGGTATGGCGGTCGTAGTAACGTTCGATACAGAGCCTTCCGAAATGACGATAGTTCTCCGGTTTGTATTCGCTTCTTACTATCCTTATTCCAGGATGGAAACTTCTATCCCACAGCCGTTCATAATGAGCGATCAGTTCCTCCTTGGTGTTTATCCTGCCGTAGTTGAGATCGCGATAGAGCTTCTCCAGCGTCTTGTGAACCAAGCTCCCTACAAACGCCTCGATGTTTTCCACATCCCTCTTTATCCCATCGATATAGCGGAGTTTGTATCTATAGGGGCAATTTTCAAAGGTGGAAAGTCGAGAGTGAGAATAAGTATTACCCATTGGTTTTGCCGGTTCCTCCTTCTCCGAATTACCCATCTTTACCTCAATCTATCTTATCCCAACTTTGTCTTCTCTTCCATTGGCTTGTTGGCATTTTTTCTGATCCTCTCCTCCGCGGAAAGGGCGTATCTTTCTTCTCGCTCTATCATCACAAAGTCCCGGTTGAGAGCCTTTGCCACATAGCCTGTGGTACCCGTTCCCGCCATTGGGTCGAGGATCAGATCGCCCTCTTCGGTCGATGTCAAAATCACCCGACGCAGGAGCTCCACCGGTTTTTGGGTAGGGTGGAGTTTCTTTCCCTCCCCGTTTTTCAGCCTTTCCCTCCCGCTACAGACTGGTATCTCCCAAACATTAGCTCCCACTTTGCCCACTCCAAATTCCTTGGCATATCCTTTATGGAAGGTGTATCCCTTGACCTTTTTATCCTTCACCGCCCAGATGAGCGTCTCCGTTGCATTGGTGAACCTCACCTTCAGGAAATTTGGTACCGGGTTCCGCTTGAGCCAGATGATGTCGTTTAGGATCCAGAAGCCAATATCCTGCATTATCTTCCCGATACGGTGGATATTGTGGTAGGTGCCGATGATCCAGAGGGTGGCTTTTTCCTTCATTACCCTCTTCGTCTCAATGAGCAACCGGCGGATAAACTGGTCGTAGTCCTCGAAATCCTCAAATCGATCCCAAGGATCACTCACCCCGTTGACCACCGTGCCGCTCCAGCGGATGAGTTTCCTTTTAGGGAGCTGAAGGAAATAGGGAGGATCGATGAAGACCATATCGAATGATCGAGCATCGATCTTGGGAAGAACCTCCAGGGCGTCACCTAAAATAATCCTCCCTCTTATCTCGTTCAGCGGATAGCGGTCGATCCCGGGAAGGTCCTTAACGAGGAGTTGATAAAATTTATCTTCCTCTTTGTTCTTCTCCATCTCTCCTTGTCCAAAACCAAGCTCCTTTTAACATTACCATATCGATCGCTGGCAGTTCAAACCTCATTGGGAGTGAGTTGAGGTTAGGGGACTTTCTTTTTTTACCCAGGGGGGATTGATTTATCCTTCACTATTTGCTATAGTTTTTCTCTAAAAGGGGTGATCGTTAATAATCTAATTGATTGAGGTAGCGAGGTATGAAGAGAAAAACTGGTTATTTGCTCGCTTTCATAATAATAGTTGGCTTAATCCTACTTTATTCCTTGGTAAGTTCCCCAGGGCTGAGACTGGGGAGGCGGAGTGTACTCTTCATCCCCCTTAAAGGGGAATTGGTGGAACGGGGTCCTCTTAATTTTTTTGAGCGGATGGCGATGGGCAAGGTGGTCGCCCTTTACGATGTGCTATCCGCCCTTGATATCGCTCGGGATGACCCTAAGATAAGGGGGGTTGTGTTCAAGATTTCCCCTCTCATATCCGGGCTCGCCAAGCTCGAGGAGATAAGAGACGCCATCCTCCGCTTCCGGAAGGATGGCAAATTTGTTTATGTCTATTTAGAGATACCGGGCACTAAGGAGTACTTCCTCGCTACCGCAGGGAATAGGATTTATCTTTCTCCTGCTGATGAGCTCAGGATTACCGGCATCGCCTATGAGGTGCAGTTCCTCCGTGGTTTCTTCGACCTCGTGGGGGTAGTGCCTGAGTTCGAGCGGATAGGGAAGTACAAGAGTGCCGCCGATGTACTCACCCGGAGGAGGATGTCTCCTGCCCATCGGGAGATGGAGGAAGCGGTAATCTCCTCCCAGTTTGAGAGGGTTGTCTCCGTTATTGCCAAGTCTCGAGAAGTAACCAGAGATGAGGTCACGAAGCTCATCGATGAAGCCCCCTTCCTCCCAAAGGAAGCTAAGAAGAAGCACCTCATTGATGGAGTAATCTATCCTGACGGGCTTAGGGTTTTACTTCAGAAAAAGCTCTCCGGTGAGCCTCAGTTTGTAAACTTCACCGACTATCTCAAAGTTCGCTCCTCCGTGCCCTTAGGGATCTATCCTAGGATAGCCCTTATCTATGCGGTAGGGACCATAGCCACGGGAGAAAGCTCTTTTGTTCCCCTGTTAGGGCGAGTTATGGGATCGGAGACTATACGCAAAGAGGTAAAGACTGCCGTTCGTGATAGGGAGATAAAGGCTATCGTCCTCCGAGTAGATAGCCCTGGTGGCTCGGCGCTTGCCTCGGATCTCATCTGGCGGGAGATTATGCTTGCCAGGAAGAAAAAGCCGGTGGTCATCTCAATGTCCGATGTCGCTGCCTCCGGAGGGTACTACATCTCCTCAGCTGCTTCTAAGATCGTTGCCCATAGAACCACCCTGACTGGCTCCATCGGGGTTCTTGCTGGAAAGTTCAATATGAAGAAGCTTTATGAGAGATTGGGGGTGAATAAGGAGTTGGTTGTTCGAGGCGAGAAGGCGGCGATGTACACCGATTATCGTGGATTTACCCCCAAGGAGAAAGAGGCGCTTAAAAGGAGTATAGAAGCTGTCTATCACAATTTCATCAGTCGGGTGGCAGAGGGTAGAGGGATGAAGCCCGAGAAGGTGGATAAGATAGGAAGAGGGAGGGTCTATACCGGCGATGAGGCAAAGGGTATAGGCCTGGTTGATGCATTAGGTGGGCTCTCCCGGGCGATAGAGATAGCGAAAAAGGAAGCGGGTATCCCCGCGGAAGAGAAGGTTGAACTGGTAATCTATCCTCGAAAAAAGGGATTCTGGGAATCGCTTTCCGCTTTCACGGATGGCGAGGTGGGTTTATTTCGCGAGGGTTTTGGGATAAAACTTCCTCCAGCCATCCATTCGTTTAGCAGAGAGAGGGTGTTTCTTTTCCCATTGTATCTGGTGACAGAGAAAGAGGTGGAGAAATGACCAAACGATTGGATTATCTATTCAAACCGAGATCAATTGCCGTTATCGGTGCTTCCCGGAATGAGAAATCCGTAGGGTATGCTATCCTCCATAACTTAATAGCTGGAGGGTTTACCGGGAGTATCTATCCTGTTAATCCTAAGGCTGAGGAGGTTCATGGCCTTCCCTGTTACCCCTCGGTGCTCGATATACCAGGGGAGGTTGATCTCGCCTTCAATGTTGTTCCCGCCAAGTTTGTGGTTCCTGTTACCGAGGAGTGTGGCAGGAAGGGGGTGAAGGCGATGGTCGTCATCTCCGCTGGTTTCAAAGAAACTGGTCCTGAGGGAGCAAAAAGGGAAGAGGAGCTGGTGAAGATGGCGAGGAAATATGGGATTCGCTTCGTTGGTCCCAATTGTATGGGGATACTGAATACCTCGCCCGAGGTGAAGATGAATGCCACCTTCGCCAAAAGCTATGCCCTGCGGGGGGAGATGGCTCTTCTCTCCCATTCTGGGGCGCTTGGGATCGCTATCCTCGATTTCGCCTTGGATATAAAGGTGGGTTTTTCGATGTTCGTCTCCATCGGCAATATGGCTGATCTTTCCAATATCGATTTCCTCGAATACTGGGCGCAGGATGAAAACACCAAAGTCATTCTCCTCTACTTGGAAACCTTCGCTGATGCCCGAAAGTTCGCCGAGGTAGCGGCGAAGGCATCGCAGAGGAAGCCGATAGTGGTGATGAAGACAGGGAGGACAATGGAGGGAGCAAGAGCCGCCATCTCCCATACCGGTGCCTTAGCCAGCTCAGATCTCGCCGTAGATTGCCTCTTTGACAGGGCGGGTGTAATCCGGGTGGATATGGTCGAGGAGATGTTCGATCTGGGTAAAACCCTTTGCAAACAACCCCTCCCTAAGGGAAAGAGGGTTGGGGTTATCTCCAATGGTGGAGGAATGGGGATAATCGCCACCGATGCAGTAGTTCGGATGGGCCTTTCCGTTCCTCCTTTTGCTGAGGAGACGCAGAAGAGGATGAAGGCAGCCCTTACCCGTCCTGAGGCGTCGGTGATCAACCCGGTCGACACCATCGCTCAAGCCAGCTATTCCGAATATTATGAGGTGGTAAAGGCTGCCCTTGAGGACCCAGGGATAGATGCGGTTTTGGTCATCTTCATTCCTACTATGCTTACCGATCCCTGGGAGCCAGCGAAGGCTATCGTTGCTGCAGGGAAAGGGGCGAAAAAACCGATCCTCGTCTCTTTTGTGGGCTTAGGGGCTCACCATGAAGGCGTTCCCTTCCTTGAGAAGAATGGTTTCCCCGTCTATCCCTTCCCTGAAGCGGCCATCAAATGCCTTCGTTGGATGTATGATTATTACCTCTGGAGGTCTCGTCCCCGGTTCGAGGTGAAGGAATTCCTGGTGGATAAGGATAAGGCAAGGGAGATAATCGAGAAGGCAAGGGCTGAAGAAAGAGAGAAACTTTCTGACCTCGAGGGAATTGAGCTTGCCTCTTCTTATGGCATTCCGGTTGCCCGGGTGAGGATAGCCAAGGATGAGGATGAGGCAGTGGCTTATGCGGAGGAGTTCGGTTATCCAGTAGTGCTCAAGGTCCATTCGCCGGAGATCATCCATAAATCGGATGTGGGTGGGGTTATCGTTGGTATTTCCTCCGACTCTGAGGTGAGGGAGGCGTTTTTCACCTTGAAGGAGCGAGCAGCCAAGGTGGCTGGTGCTCAGTTTCTCGGAGTAGTGGTTCAAGAGATGGTTTCAGGGGGGAAGGAGACGATAATAGGCGTTTCCTCCGATCCTATGGTGGGCCATCTGATGATGTTCGGCTTAGGTGGGATATATGTGGAGGTAATGAAGGATGTGAGTTTTAAGCTTCATCCCATCTCCGAGTTTGATGCGGAGGAGATGATAAGGAGAATAAAGGGATATCCTCTGCTTGAGGGTGTCCGAGGAGGGATGAGGGCGGATATAGAGGCTCTTAAGGAGGCACTTCTCCGGGTGTCTCAGCTCGTCTCCGACTTCCCTGAAATAGCCGAAGTCGATCTCAACCCCTTCCTCGTTCTTCCCGAGGGGAAAGGCGCTCGGGCGGTAGATGTCCGTATTTCCCTTAAGAAGAAGGCTTAATCTATTCCGATCAGCTTTACCCCTTGGCTTTTGAGGAGGAAGGACGCGACCCCGAGTCCAGGGAAGGCTCCCTCTTTGCCTGAGGTCATCTTGACCCCGCAGGAGGGGCTTTTTTCTTTTAGGTAGGCGGTGCGAACGGCGAACTTCCTCGCCGCCTCCGCTGCCTGTTTCCCCCCTTTGAAGAACTCCGAAGTGACATCCTTCCCTTCGGCGGTAACTACTCTTCCCCCGCCCCAGATGACCCTCTCCC